>JBMOEP010000008.1:0-17041 GCA_049314675.1 Phenylobacterium sp. | reverse complement strand
TGCCGGGCAGGTCCCGGGCCAGCCAGTCCTGGGCGTACTCGGCCTGGATGACCCGCAGCTCGCCAAGGGCACCCTCGGCCACCATTTCCCGGGCCTGCCGGACCATGGGATAGCCGCTGTAATTGTGGGTCAGGACCAGGGTCCCGCCGGTCCGCGTCGCCGCCGACTCCAGGGCCAGGGCGTCGGCCAGGCGGCTGGTGAGGGGCTTGTCGCAGATCACCGCGATCCCCGCCTCCAGGAAGGCCAGGGCCGGGGCGAAGTGCAGGTGGTTGGGGGTGACGATGGCCACGGCGTCCAGCCGGTCCGGCCGGGCAGCCTCGGCCCGGGCCATCTCCGCCCAGTCGCCATAGCAGCGGTCGTCGGCCAGGCCCAGGGACCGGCCGAAGTCCCGGGACCGGTCCGCATCGGCGCTGAAGGCCCCGGCGACCAGGGTCCAGCGGTCGTCCAGGCGGGCGGCCATGCGGTGGACGGCGCCGATGAAGGCCCCCTCCCCACCGCCGACCATGCCCAGCCTGAGGCGGGGATCAGCGGTCAAGGCCGAGCATCCGGCGGTTGGCGGCCGCGTCCACGCCCGTGGCGACGAAGTCGTCGAAGCTCTTGCCGGTCACATTGATGATGTGGTCGCGGATAAAGGGCGCGCCCTCCCGGGCCCCGTCCTCCGGCGCCTTGAGGGCGCACTCCCACTCCAGTACCGCCCAGCCCTCGTAGCCGTACTGGGCGAACTTGGAGAAGATGGCGCGGAAATCGACCTGGCCGTCGCCGAGGGAGCGGAAGCGGCCGGCGCGGTCCTTCCAGGGCTGGTAGCCGGAATAGACCCCCTGGCGTCCCGTGGGCCGGAACTCGGCGTCCTTCACGTGGAACATCCGGATCCGCTCATGGTAGAGGTCGATGTATTCCAGATAGTCCAGCTGCTGCAGGACGAAGTGGCTGGGGTCGTAGAGCAGGCAGGCCCTCGGGTGGTAGTCCACCCGGTCCCAGAACATCTCCACGGTCGCCCCGTCGAACAGGTCCTCGCTGGGATGCACCTCGTAGCAGAGGTCGACACCGGCCTCCTCGTAGGCGTCGAGGATGGGCCGCCAGCGCCGGGCCAGCTCGTCGAAGGCCTCTTCCACCAGGCCCGCCGGGCGTTGGGGATAGGGATAGAGATAGGGCCAGGCCAGGGAGCCCGAGAAGGTGACGCTGGCGGGTAGGCCCAGCCGGCGCGAGGCCTTCGCCCCCATCAGCACCTGGTCCACGGCCCAGGCCTGCCGGGCGGCGGGATTGCCGCGCACCGCGGAGGGGACCCCGCCATCGAACATCTCGTCATAGGCCGGGTGCACCGCCACCAACTGGCCCTGGCTATGGGTGGACAGCTCCGAGATCTCCAGGCCGAGGTCGGCAAGCCTGCCCTTGACCTCGTCGCAGTAGGCGTCGCTCTCGGCGGCGAGCTTCAGGTCGAACAGGCGCCGATCCCAGGTGGGGATCTGGACCCCCTTGTACCCCATGTCCGCCACCCACCGGCCGAGGGCGGGCAGGGTGTTGAACGGCGCCTCGTCCCCAGCGAACTGGGCGAGGAAAATCCCTGGTCCCTTCATGGTCACTCCCCGACTTGTCTTTTGCTTCGCAGGCAAACTAGCACGCCCGGGGCACAGGGCGAGAGGCGCCTTCAGAGGTCCCGCAGCACAGCCCTTACGGGCGAAGCGTCGGCGCCGGAAAGGCGCAGGGGCGGGGCGATCAGCTCGTAGCCGCCGTCCGGAACTCCGTCGAAGACCAGGCCCTCAAGGACCGCCATTCGCCACCGGCCCAGGGCCTGGTGGCTGACCAGGTCCTTGGCGTCCTCCGGGTCGAGGGAGGGGCCGTCGATCCCCAGCAGGCGGACGCCAGCGCCGCCGAGGGCCTCCACCAGGTCCGGGGCGGGCGTGCGGAAACGCTCCGGCCAGGCGTCATGGGGAAAGACCTCGAAGGTGCGCAGAAGGACGCGGCGGGTACCCGGCACCAGACGCGGCAGGACTTCTTCGGGGCCGATGCGGTCGGGCCCCTGCGTCACCGAGACCAGCTGGGCGGGCCCCAGGTAGGGGACGAGGTCCACCGCGTCGATGGCCGCGCCGGCGGGATCGAAGTGCAGGGGGGCGTCAGCGTGGGCACCGGAATGGGTCGACAGGGTCAGGCGCGAGACGTTCACCGGGCACCCGTCCGACAGCACCCAGGTCGGGTCCAGGCCGAAGGGGGTATCCCCGGGCCAGACCGGCAGGTCGGGCCGGAGGGGCTGGGAGATATCGTAGAGCCGTCGGCCGACTTCGTCCCGGGGCGGGCTCATGTGACCCTCTGCTTGGCGGCAAAGGCCGGATCGCGCCAGGCGCCGGTCTCCATCACCCGGGTGAAACGCTCCGCCGCCGCCCAGACGTCGGCCCGGCTCAGGAAGAGGGGCGAAAAGCCCAGCCGCATCAGGTCAGGCGCGCGGAAGTCGCCGATCACCCCGGCGGCGATCAGGGCCTGCACCACCGGATAGGCGTGGGGGTGGGCGAAGGACAGGTGGCCGCCCCTGGCCTCCGGTCGATCCGGGGAGACGAGGCGGAAGCCGTGGGCCGAAAGAGCCGGTCCCGCCCGGCGCTCGAACACGCTGGACAAAGCCCGCGACCGGGCCAGGAGCGCGGCGGGTTCGAGGCCCTCAAAGACCTCCAGGGCGGCATGAAGGGCGGTCAGGGACAGGATGGGTGGAGTCCCCGCCATCAGCCGGGCCGCCCCCGGGGCCGGGGCGTAGCCAGGCTCGAAGGCAAAGGGCCGGGCGTGCCCCATCCAGCCGGACAGGGGACTGGCGAAGGCAGAGTGGTGACGACGGGCCAGGAAGGCAAAGGCCGGGGCGCCCGGACCTCCATTCAGGTACTTGTAGCCACAGGCCACCGCCATGTCCGCCCCGGCGGCGTTCAGGCCGACGGGCGCCAGGCCCGCAGTGTGGCTGAGGTCCCAGAGGGTCAGGACCCCCGCCTCCGAGGCCCGGCGGGTCAGGCCGGGTAGGTCGGCCAGGGCGCCGGTGCGGTAATCGGCGTGGCTGAGGACCAGCAGGGCGACGTCTTGCGACAGGGCCTGAGGGAGCGTTGCCGCCGAAACTGTCTGTATACGGATGTCTGGCCGTATCGCCGCCAGGCCCTGCAGCATGTAGCCGTCAGTGGGGAAGTCCCCCTCGACCCCCAGCAGGACCTTCCGGTCCGTCCGCAGGGCCAGGGCCCCGGCCGCCAGCTTGAACAGGTTGACCGAGACCGAGTCCGTGCAGGCGACTTCGTCGGGGTCGGCGCCGATCAGGGGGGCGATGCGGGCGGCGGTGCGGTCTGGCAGGCCGATCCAGTCGTCGGTGTTCCAGCCGCGCACCAGGGAGCGACCCCACTCCGCTGCCGTCGCCTGGCGGATCGCCGCCTCCGATGTCCGGGGGAGAGGTCCCAGGGAGTTTCCGTCCAGGTAGATGACCCCAGCCGGCAGTCGGAAGCGCCGGGCCAGGGCCGACAGAGGGTCAGCCCGGTCCAGGCGGCGGCAGGCGGCAAGGCTGTCCGGAACCGTCTCCGGTGCGAACTCCGGGGCGGATCCTGGGTTTGGGGCCATCAGCGGACCTTGATGAACACCGGGTTGGCGTAGAACCAGAGGTCGTCCCAGGGGTTCTCGCCGGGAATGTCCATGGCCGGCTCAGCATCGTTCGTCCCGGTTCCCCGCAGGCGGATATAGCCCGAGGCCTGGACGTTGCGCAGGGTCGTCGTCAGGGTGATGACCTCGCCTTCACGGACCCAGTCTGCGGCGGTGAAACGGCGCTCCACCCGCGTGGTGGGGTTCTCGTCCGCCGAGCGGCCGGGCGCAGGGCCCGTCAGCTCGCCGCGGATCAGGTCGATGCGCTTCACCTCGGGTGAACGTCCACCGAAGTTCTCGCCGGCGGGGTCGCGGACGCGCAGGGTGATGCGGACGTCCTGCCCGCGGGCCACCGTGACCTCGCCGCCAATGCCCGCCGCCGATGCGCCCCGGGCCACCGGACGAACCTCAAGGTCGACGGACGACACCAGGTCGCCAGTGGTCACGAAGACCCGTCCGCTTCTCAGGCCGTCCAGGATGTCGTCAGGCGTCCTGGCGGCCTTGACATAGGTCTTGGAATATTCGCCCGGCCAGAAGTCGATCCCGCCGTCGGTGTAGTGCCGGTGAGAGTCCGAGGTTGCCGTGATCCACCAGCGGCGGCCCTCGCCCAGCATGGAGTCCCAGAAGCCGCCGACCCGGGCGGTCATCTGGTCGAAACCGCCATAGGTGGGATGCTGACGATAGGCGCCCCGGCTTTCACTTGTCCGCGGCGAGCCGTCGGGGTTCAGGGCGCCCGCCTGGTGCCCGGGCGCGCCCTCCATGCCGATGGCGACCTGGGGCGCCGCATCGTTCCAGTCCCGGAGTTCAGCCGGCGCCGTCTGGCCATACTGGCCGAGGCCCTTGGCTGACCGGGAAGGATGGTGGGCGATCACGACCGGTGGACGGGGCAGGGCCTTCATGTAGGTCAGGGCCTCGACCATCCGGCTTTCCTGGTTACGCGCAGGATCAACCGGCCAGGCCTCGAGCTTGTCGAAGCGGCGCTCGAGGTCCGTCAGGTCGTCGCGCTCCTGCGGCGAGTTGGGCACGATGATGCTGGAGTGGTCAGCGCCCGGGGTATTCAGCTCAAGGCCGAAGAAGAGGGCGAGGTCGGGGACTTCCCGGCGGGCCTTCAGCACCTCCGGATAGATCAGCTCGCGGCTGACCCGGGAGTGGTTGGGGCCGCCGTGGTCGGTGGCGGCCATCCAGGACAGACCGTGCTTCCGCGCCATGCGGGCATTGGTGGGGATGGTATTGTTGGAATCCCCCCCGACGACCGGATCGGGCGCCTTTGCAGGGTCAGACGCGGGCTTCCAGTCGACGCTGAACTGGGAGTGCACGTGGTGGTCGCCCGGCAGCCAGGTGCGGCCATCTTGATGG
Organism: Phenylobacterium sp.; assembly: GCA_049314675.1. Classification (GTDB taxonomy): domain Bacteria; phylum Pseudomonadota; class Alphaproteobacteria; order Caulobacterales; family Caulobacteraceae; genus Phenylobacterium. The sequence continues at coordinate 12,094 of JBMOEP010000008.1, read as the reverse complement.
CCGCCGTGGGGCGCGCCGGTCTCGTGCGCGGCGGCGGCGCTCGCCAGGGCGAGGGCCGAGACGGCGGCGAGGGTGAAGACGAGGCCGGGTCGGAGCCGGAAGGTGGAGCTGGGCATGGTCAAACTCGGTTCGGGGCGCAGGAAGGACCCTGTCTGACCCGTTTCCGTGATGGTCCGGTGACGCGCGCCTGTCAAACCGGACCTGAAAAGTGAATGCTTGCCTTGGCGCCGGCCCTCGGTAGTGATGGTGAAGGTTCGGTCAATGGGGGGACCTCGGATGCGTAACAGAAATTGGCTCGCGGTCCTGGCCGCAGTGACGCTTGCGGCAGGCTGTGCGCCCCGCACGTCGGACGAGACGGCGGCCGTCTACACCGGTGGCGATATCCTGACCCTGGCGGGGGATGCGCCGGCCTATGTCGAGGCCCTGGCGGTGAAGGACGGCAAGATCGTCGCTGCCGGAACCCAGGCGGAGGCGCGCAAGGCCGCGGGTCCGGGCGCACGCACGGTCGACCTCAAGGGTGGCGTGCTGCTGCCGGGCTTCATCGACGCCCATAGCCACCTCCTCAACTATGCCGACAGCCTGGTCCAGGCCAACCTCAACCCGCCGCCCGTCGGTGGCGTCAGCTCGGTCGCCGACATCGTGGGCGAGGTGAAGCGGCTCAAGGACTCCCTGAAGGCGGGCCCCGGCGTCCTCCTCGTGGGACAGGGATACGACCAGGACTTCCTGGCCGAGAAGCGCCATCCCACGGCGGCGGAACTGGACGCCGCCTTCCCAGACAACCCGGTGATCCTGGTTCACACCTCGGGGCACATGCTGGTCGCCAATTCGGCGGCGATCCGGAAGGCCGGCATCACAGCAGCGACGGCGGACCCGGTGGGCGGCGCCATAATCCGCAAGGCGGGCTCCCGGGAGCCGGAGGGCCTGTTCCAGGAAACCGCCATGCACCCCTTCATCCCGCAGGTGCAGGCGCCGCGCCCCCGCGAGCAGGATCTCGACCTGATCAAGCGGGCCGTCGACCACTATGCCGCCAACGGCTACACCACCGCGGCTGAAGGTCTGGTCATGCCGGACAAGATGCCCCTGCTCCAGGAGGCCGCCGACAAGGGACTCCTCAAGATCGACGTCGAAGCCCTGCCCGCCTACCTCGTAGCCGACCAGCTGGTGGGGACGGGCAAGCTCGCCTGGGGCGAGATGAAGAACGGGCTGAAGTGGGCCGGGATCAAACTGGCCACCGACGGCTCCCCCCAGGGCAAGACCGCCTATCTGACCAAGGCCTACCTGACGCCGGTTCCCGGCTGCAAGACGGACTGCCGGGGCTTCCCCAACATCCCCCAGGATGAAATGAACCGCCTGTTCGCCCTGGCCTACCGGAACGGCGTGCAGATCTATTCGCACTGTAATGGCGACGCCTCGATCGACATGATGATCGCCGCCCACCGCCAGGCCGAGAAGACCCTCGGCAAGGTCGACCCCAACCGCCGGACGGTCATCATCCACTCGCAGATCATGCGGCCGGACCAGATGACGGCCTACAAGGCCCTGGGCCTGCTGCCCAGCTTCTTCACCAACCATGTCTATTACTGGGGCGACATCCACCTGGCTAACCTGGGTCCCCAGAGGGCGGCCTATCTCAGCCCCCTGGCCAGCGCCTCCAAGGCAGGGGTCCCGGCCACCAACCACACCGACGCCATCGTCACCCCTCTGGACCCGATGTTCCTGGTCTGGACGGCGGTCAACCGCGTCACCCGGTCGGGCAAGGTTCTGGGTCCAGATGAGCGGGTGACCCCTTACCAGGCCCTGAGGGCCATCACCCTCAACGGCGCCTACACCTATTTCGAGGAAGCCTCGAAGGGTTCCCTCGAAGTGGGAAAGACGGCGGACCTGGTCATCCTTGACCGCAATCCCCTGAAGGTGGACCCCAACACCATCCGCGACATCGACGTCGTGGAGACGGTGAAGTCCGGCAAGTCGGTCTATCGGGCGCCGAAGGGCTGATCCCCTTGGCCGTCAGTGCGCGTCGTCCCAGTTGGCGGCGGCGCGCACGTCGACCACCAGCGGGACGCTGAGCGCCACGGCTGGCAAGGGCGCCGCCGACATCACCCGGCGGATGACCTCCGAGGCTGCGGCGGCCTCGGCCTCGGGTGCCTCGAAGATGAGTTCATCGTGGACCTGGAGCAGCATGCGGGTTTTCAGGCCGGCGGCGGCAAGCTCGCCCGGCATGCGGATCATCGCCCGGCGGATGATGTCCGCCGAGGCCCCCTGAAGGGGGGCGTTGATCGCCGCCCGGTCGCCAAAGGCCCGCTCGGCCTGGCTGCGGGCCTGGACAGCGGGAATGTGGACCCGCCGCCCGAACAGGGTGGTCACAAAACCCTGCCGGCGGGCGGCCTCCTTGGCCTGGTCCATGTAGGCCCGGATTCCGGGGAACCGCTCGAAATAGGTGCGGATATAGTCCCCGGCCTCCTCCCTCGGAATCGACAGCTGGGCGGCGAGGCCAAAGGCGGAAATGCCATAGACAATGCCGAAGTTGATCGCCTTGGCGCGCCTGCGGATCTCGGCGGGCATGCCCTCGATGGGAACCCCGAAGACCTCGGAGGCGGTCATGGCGTGGATGTCCAGGCCCTGGGCGAAGGCGGCCTTCAGCTGGGGGATGTCGCCCACGTGGGCCAGCAGCCTCAGCTCGATCTGGCTGTAGTCGGCGCTGATCAGGACATTTCCCGACTCGGCCACGAAGGCCTGGCGGATCTTGCGGCCCTCCTCGGTCCGGACGGGGATGTTCTGCAGGTTGGGGTCCGTTGACGAGAGCCGGCCCGTGGTGGTCGAGGCCATGGCGTAGGAGGTGTGCACCCGTCCGGTGGCCGGCGCGATGGCCGCCACCAGGGCGTCGGTGTAGGTCCCCTTCAGCTTGGACAGCTGTCGCCAGTCGAGCAGGACCCTCGGCAGGGCGTGCCCCTCGGCGGCCAGTTCCTCAAGCACAGAGGCGTCGGTGCCCTGGGCGCCGGTGGCGGTGGTCCGGCGGGATTCCAGGCCCATCTGGCCGTAGAGGACCTCGCCTACCTGCTTGGGGCTGCCCAGGTTGAACGGGTGGCCGGCCAGCCGGTGCGCCTCGACCTCGAACTCGCCCATCCGCACCGAAAAGTCGTTGGACAGCCTGCGCAGCCAGTCGGGATCGATCCGGACCCCGGCGTTCTCCATGTCCGCCAGGACCGGCGGCAGGGGCCGCTCCAGGGTCTCATACACGGTCAGGAGGCCCTCCCGGGACAGTCGCGGGCGCAGGACCCGGTAGAGCCGGAGGGTCACGTCGGCATCCTCGGCGGCGTAGGCGGTGGCCGGCTCGAGCGCCACGTGGCGGAAGCTCTTCTGCGCCTTGCCCGTCCCCGCCACCTGCTTGAAGGGGATGGGGCTGTGGCCCAGGTGCAGGCGGGACAGCTCATCCATGCCATGCCCGTGGAGCCCGCCCTCCAGGACATAGCTGATCAGCATGGTGTCCTCGATGGGTGCCACGCGGATGCCGTACCGGGACAGGACGCCAAGGTCGTACTTGGCATTCTGCGCCACCTTCAGCACCGAGGGGGCCTCGAGCAGGGGGCGAAGGCGGTCGATCGCCGCCGCCAGGGGGATCTGGGTCAGGTCCTCCGGGGCGTCGAGGGCCAGGCCCGGCTCGGCCTCGTGGGCCAGGGGGATGTAGCAGGCCTCGCCGGGGCCCACGGCGAGGGAGACCCCCACCAGCCCCGCCGTGGCCGAGCCCAGGGCGTCGGTCTCGGTGTCGAAGGCGATGACGCCCGCCGCCCGGGCGCGGGCGATCCAGACGTCCAGGGTCGCCAGGTCCCGGACGCAGGCGTAGGCGGCGACGTCCACCGGCTCGGCGGCGGCGGTTTGGTCTGCAGGGCCCTGGGCCTTGGCCGCCAGGTGGGCGCCGGCCACCCGCCGGCCCAGGGTGTTGAGCTCCATCTCCTGCAGGAAGGCGGCGAGGGCGTCGGGATCGGGATCGGCCACCGCCAGTTCCTCGAGGGCCGAGGGCAGGGGCGCGCGGTCGTCCAGCTGGACGAGACGGCGGGACAGGCGGATCTGATCGGCGAACTCCAGGAGGATCTGGCGGCGCTTGTCCTGGCGGATTTCCCCGGCCCGGGCGAGCAGGGTCTCCAGGTCGCCGTATTCGTTGATCAGCAGGGCCGCGGTCTTCACCCCGATACCCGGGGCGCCGGGAACATTGTCCACCGGGTCGCCGCACAGGGCCTGGACCTCCACCACCTTGTCGGGAAGGACGCCGAACTTCTCGACCACCTGTTCCGGCCCGATGCGGAGGTTCTTCATAGTATCGAGCATGGTGACGCGCTCGCCCACCAGTTGCATGAGGTCCTTGTCGGAGGAGATGATGGTCACCTGGCCGCCCGCCTCGCGGACCAGGCGGGCATAGGCGGCGATCAGGTCGTCGGCCTCGAAGCCTGGCTGCTCGAGGGCGTGGACGCCAAAAGCCCGGGTTGCCTCCCGCACGAGGGGGAACTGGGGCACCAGGTCCTCGGGTGCCGGCGGGCGGTGGGCCTTGTACTCGGGATAGATCTCATTGCGGAAGGTCTTCCCGGAATGGTCGAAGATCACCGCCAGGTGGGTCGGGGCGTCGGGCTGGGCCTTCATGTCCACCAGCAGCTTCCACAGCATGTTGCAGAAGCCGGAGATCGCGCCGATCGGCAGGCCGTCGGACTTTCGGGTCAGGGGCGGCAGGGCGTGGAAGGCCCGGAAGATGAAGCCGGAGCCGTCGATCAGGTAGACGCGGAGGGGGGTGTCGCTCATGGGCGCCATCCTAGAGGGCGGCGAGGGGGCGGTCGATCCTCGGTTGGGCGGTCAGTGGCCGCCAGAGACCTCATAGACCCCGGGCGCTCCGTCGCCGTGGCCATCGTCATGGACAAAGCGGCGGTCGCAATAGGGACAGTCCACCGTCCCGTCGACGCCCAGGTCGAGAAAGACGCGAGGATGCCCCAGGGCGCCGCCGACCCCGTCGCAGGCCACGCGGTGGGCATGGACCCTGACGATCTCGGGTTGGGGCCCGACGGGGGGTGCGGAAGGTGCGATCTTGCGGGCCATGGAAGCGGTCTCCCTTACCGGGGACGCTTGGCGACGACCCGGGCAGGCTCTAGGTATGCGAGCCCGCCTTTCGTCGTCAATGCGCCGAAGCCCTGGAGGTCGCCATGAGCCTGCCCGACTATGCCATCGAGGCCCGCAACGTGGTCAAGACCTATGCGGCGACCAAGACCACGCCCCAGATGCAGGCCCTCAAGGGCATCGACCTCCTGGTGCCCCGTGGATCCATCTTCGGCCTGCTGGGCCCGAACGGCGCGGGAAAGTCGACCTTCATCAACATCCTCGCCGGCCTGGTGCGCAAGACCTCAGGCACTGTGGAGATCTGGGGTCGGGACATCGACAAGCGACCCCGCGACGCCCGGGCAGCCATCGGCGTGGTGCCCCAGGAAATTGCCGCCGACCCCTTCTTCACGCCCCGGGAATCCCTCGAGGTCCAGGCCGGCATGTACGGCGTGCCCCCGAAGGAGCGCCGCTCCATGGAACTGCTGACGGCCCTCGGCCTGGCCGACAAGGCCGAGGCCTATGTCCGCCAGCTGTCTGGCGGCATGAAGCGCCGCCTGATGGTGGCCAAGGCCATGACCCACAACCCGCCCGTCCTTATCCTCGACGAGCCCACAGCGGGGGTCGACGTCGAGCTCCGGCGCCAGCTCTGGCGCTATGTGGTCGAGCTCAACCGGAAGGGCGTGACCATCGTCCTGACCACCCACTACCTGGAAGAGGCGCAGGAACTCTGCGACCGGATCGCCATCATCAACCGGGGCGAGGTGGTGGCCTGCGAGGCGACCGCCGACCTCCTGGGCCGGATTGATACCCGGGCTGTGGTGGTGACCCCGGAGGCCCCGGTCGAGGCCGCCCCGTCCCTGCCCGGCTTCGAGACCCGCCTGCGTCCCGGCGGCGCCTTCGCGGTGACTTACCGGACCGGCGAATCCAGTGTCGAGCAGGTCCTTGCCGCCGTACGCGCCGCGGGACTCTCGGTCCGCGATGTCACCACCGAGGACCCCAGCCTTGAAGATGTCTTCGTCGCCCTCACCTATGGCGCAGCGGATCGCGCTGGCTGATTTCAACCAAGGATACCCAGATGCTCCGAGCCACCCTGGCCGCCGCCCTCCTGGCGACCGCAACCCCCGCCTTCGCCGCAGACGTGAACCGGATCGTCCTGAACGGCTCCGATGAGGGCCTGGCCGTCACCGCCGTGGCCGACGAGGGCGAGGGCGAGCCCCGTAGCACGGGCAGCTACGCCCTTCGCCTCTACAAGTCGGGAGACCCGTCCTATCCCTTCGACGCCTTCGTCGCCGGCGCCGTGCGCGCCCGGGACGGGACCCTGGAGGCCCTGAAGTTCGCCGACATCAACCGCGACGGAAAGAACGAGATCATCGTCGTCATCCGCTCAGCTGGGACCGGCGGCTACCTCTCCGCCGACGCCTTCCGGGTGCAAAAGGGCGTTCCTGTGCTTGTCGGCTCGAAGTCCGGCCTAGCTTCCAACGCCGACCCGGTCGCCGAGCTGTCTGGCGGACGCAAGGGCCAGAGGTAGGACCTACCTCCCCTTGAACACCGGCTGGCGCTTCTCGAAGAAGGCCTTGCGGGCCTCCTTGGCATCCTCGCTGGCGAAGGCGATGCGGATGTTCGAAACCTCGTAGCGCAGTTGCACCTCGGGATCGGGGGTCTCGTAGGACTTGACCATGCCGCGCTTGAGCAGGCGCAGGGTGATGGGCGACCAGGCGCAGAGGCTCTGGCAGTAGGCGGAGAAGCGCTCCTGGAAGTCGGCATCGGCCACCGCTTCGCCGGCCAGCCCCCAGGCGACGGCCTCCTCGCCGGTCACCGTCCGGTTCTCCATCATGAAGCGCATGGCGCGCTCATACCCCATGGCCTGGGGCAGGGTGATGGTCAGGCCCGCATCCGGCGACCCGCCAATCCGGGTATAGCCCGCCATCAACCGCGCGGAATGGGCGACCAGGCGCACGTCACAGGCCATGGCCAGGCCCAGACCCGCGCCTACGGCCACCCCGTTGATCCCGCCGACCACCGGCTTGTCGCAGGTCTTGCGCAGGGTCAGGACGAACTGGCCGACCCAGCCGATGTCGTCCAGCTGGGCGGCCTGGGGCGTCAGGGGCGTGTAGGGCTTGGCGTCCGGCGACAGGTCGAGACCCGCGCAGAAGGCATCGCCGGTCCCGGTCAGGCCCACCACCCAGACATTGTCGTCGGCGGCGGCGGCACGCACCGCCTCGATCACACCCCAGGCGAGCTCCAGGGAGATGGCGTTCTTCTTCTCGGGCCGGTTCAGGGTGATGATCCGGACGTGGCCTTCGTCGCGGACGGTGACGGGATCGCTCATGGGGAAAACTCCGGTCTGGATGGGCGGCAGGGTCAGTCGCCGACGGCGCCGTGCTCGATCATGTGATCGGCGGCGCTGCCCAGCATCTGCATGAACATGTCATCGCCCCGGGCAGTCCGGGTGACGACCATGGCGGCGAAGAAGGCGGTCAGGAACAACAGGTAGGCGCCCTGGCCGTAGTGCCGGCGCAGGTCCGCCATGGCATAGCCGGTCACGCCGTTGGCCGTGAGGGTGTCGAGATAGAGGGCCAGGAGCGCGTCCTGGTGGGCCCGGCGGACCTCACCCGGCAGGGCGCCGGCCAGGAAGTAGGCCAGATCCGTGGGGCCTGCCCCGTAGGCGAAGGATTGCCAGTCCAGGACGGTCACCGGATAGCCGCCGGCCGCGGTGGCGAACATCATGTTGTCGGGGCGGAAGTCATTGTGGGTCAGGCAGCGGGGACCGTCATGCCTCTGGCCGAGCCAGGTGTAGCGGGTGGAGACCCAGTCCCCGACCTCCGCCCACTCCGGCTTCAACCGGTCGGCATAGCGGTCCTTGAAGCCGGCCCAGAGCATGGACACGGCACCGTCATTCACCGGGCCAGCCTGCGCGGCCTTCGAACCCGAAACCCAGGGCAGGTCGTCCAGGCCCTCGTCCCCCCAGTGGGAGGCGTGCAGGCGGGCCGCCTCCACCGTGACCAGGCGCGCCTTGTCAAGGGTGACCCCGCGCAGCTGGTCGCCCTGGTCGGCGGGGGCCAGGTCCTCCATCATCAGGACGAAGTTGTGGGTCACCTCGTCAACGTCGGTGAACCAGCAGCGGGGCGTATGGATAAGGGCCGTGGGCGCCAGGTGCTGGTAGAAGCGCACCTCTCGCAGGTAGTTGCCCAGGGCCACGCCAGTGGCGCGGCTCTCCGGCCCTGCGGCGGGAAACTTGCCGACCAGGGAGTCCGGGGCACCCTCGCCCCGGCGGGCGTAGTCGAGGGTGAAGCGGACACTGTCGCCGATCTGGCCCGTCCCGACGGACCTGGCCGTGAAGCTGCGGACCTCGGCGTCCACCCCGCCGGCGGCGAGGACATCTGTCAGCCAGGCAGCGTCGATATCGCCGGGTTCGCGGATGTCGGGAACGGTCATGAGTGCGGCGGCACGCAGACTTTGTCGAAGGCGAGGCGGTCCCCGTCCAGTTGGCTTGGGTCGAAGCCCCGGAGTTCCCTCGTCATGCCGCACCTCCCGTCCGCACGGCCTGTGCCGCACACGCTTCATGACCGTCATATGAAAGCCCGGCGCGGGCGGGCGCAAGGCTTTCCCGACGGCGCCTGGCGGGGCCTTCCGGGGGGTTCAGGCCTCGCCGGCCAGGGCCAGGGCGATGTAGTCAAGGGCCAGGACATAGCCCTGCACCCCCAGGCCCGCGACCACCCCGGTGACTCCGGCGCTCATGATGGAGTGGCCACGCCAGTCCGCCTCGACCGTTCGCTTGTGAATGTTGGAGATGTGCACCTCCACCACCGGGCACTCGCACATTTTCAGGGCGTCCAGCACCGGGGCCGAGAAGTGGCTGAAGCCAGCGGGATTGATCACCAGGCCGGCGTCCTTCCGGGCCGCCTGGATCCAGTCGATCATCTCAAACTCGCGATTGGTCTGGCGGAAGTCGAGGTCGAAGCCGTGCCGGCCAGCGGCGGCGACGCACAGGGCCTCCACGTCGGCCAGGGTGCGCGAGCCGTAGAGATGCGGCTCCCGCTGGCCCAGCAGGTTCAGGTTCGGACCGTTCAGCACATGGACCCGGCGGCTCATGGCACTCTCCCGCGACAGACACCACCCGGCGGGGGCGGCAAAAAGGCCTTAGCCCCTCGCGGGGCGGATGTGAACCGGGGGCGCTGGGGTCCCAGCCCGGCGCACATGCGAGACCGGACGCTGGGAGGATCAAGCCGGGGATCAGAACGGCGATCCGGAAGGCGCTGCCTCGGGGCCTTCCGGGCTCCAAGTCTAGACAGTTTCGGGATTTCGAATTACGCCTTAGGTGCCAAAAGCTACAATTCTTCAACTGGGAGGCTAACGTGCCGAAACTTCGTCTAAAATGGCTCTCTCTGGGGGTAAGCCTCGCTTTCCTGCCTGCGCTCGCGCATGCCGCCACAGAGAACCTGGATCCAAATGACTATGTTGGAATTTCGTTCTGGCTGATCTCGATGGCGCTTGTTGCGTCCACCGCATTCTTCTTCCTGGAGACCCAGCGGGTTGCCGGGAAGTGGAAGACCTCTCTGACCGTATCGGGTCTCGTGACCCTGGTGGCTGCGGTTCACTATTTCTACATGCGCGACATCTGGGTTTCGACCGGCGCGACACCAACCGTCTATCGCTATATCGACTGGTTGATCACCGTTCCGCTGCTCATGATCGAGTTCTACCTGATCCTGGCCGCGATCACGAAGGTCCCCGGTGGCGTTTTCTGGCGCCTGCTCGTCGGTACCTTTGTCATGCTCGTTGGCGGCTACGTCGGTGAAGCCGGTTATGTCGACGTGTGGCCCGCCTTTATCGTGGGCATGCTCGGATGGGCCTACATCCTCTATGAAGTGTTCCTGGGGCAGGCTGGCAAGATCAGCGCCGCCGAAGCTCCGGAATCGGTTCAGTCCGCATTCAAGTTGATGCGCTGGATCGTGACCATCGGATGGGCGATCTATCCGATCGGCTACTTCGTGGGCTACCTGATGGGTCAAGACCCGTCCAACAGCTCCGCAGCGCTTAACCTGATCTACAACCTCGCGGACGTCGTGAACAAGATTGCCTTCGGTGTCATCATCTGGACGGTTGCGACCTCCGAAACGGACCGCGCTTCTGCGAAGTAGGTCTCGTTGGGCAAGGCGTTTGAGGGTTCGGCTCGAAAGTTCCGCCCCTCAATACCCGCCCGACCAAAAGTTTGGGTCCCGCCTTCGTGGCGGGACCCAGATATTGGCTTAACGGAAGGCGTGGCGGGCCGTGTGCCGGCAAAAGCGTTCCGCAGCAGCTTTATTTCCGGCGTCCGGTTGGGTCTCTAGCCCGAGAGCGAGCGACGCGAGGGCTTAAGGATGGCCGCCGAAGGCCCCTGACCAGCCCCGACAAAACACCCTGCTAGCGCCGGCGCAACACGCTCCCGAGCCGCCCGGTCATTTCCCGAACCGCAGACACCCGGGCTCGTGCGAACCCATCTCTTGAATGAGGACTACCCATGTTGCTTCAGGCCTCTCCTGCAAACCGGAAATCCACCCCCATCGCCCTGAAGGCGGCGATCATGGCCGGTGCTTCCGTTTTGTCTTTGATGGGTGCGGCAGCTCAGGCCCAAGAGCGCGCGTCAGATACGGGTTTTGTGGTCCCAGAGATCATCGTCACCGCTCAGAAGCGGGAGGAAAATGCCAATACCGTGCCCATGTCGATCACAGCAGTGACCGGCGAACAGCTTGTCCGCACCGGTGTCAAAGAAGTCCGCGACCTGACCAAGGTCTCCCCGGGCTTCAGCTATGCCGACTCTTATGTGGGCTCGCCGATCTATACCCTTCGCGGCATCGGCTTCAGCGACATCAGCCTTGGCGGCCGATCCACTGTCAGCCTCTATCTTGATCAGGCTCCGATCCCTTTCGCGATTGAGGGGCGGGGGGCCATGATCGACCTCGAGCGCGTCGAAATTCTGAAGGGACCCCAGGGCACACTCTTCGGCCAGAACGCCACGGGCGGTGCGATCAACTTCATTGCGGCAAAACCCACCCCGGGCTTCGCGGCCGGCATTGGTGCCAGTTACGGCACCTTCAATGCGTTGGACCTCACAGGTTTCATAAGTGGCCCACTATCAGAGACAGTGGGCGTGCGCCTGGCTGTGCAGGCCATCCGGTCGGATCCCTGGCAGAGGAGCTACACCAAGACCGCGGAAACCGGGGCTGATGATCTTCAAAGCGCCCGCCTGACAGTTGCGTGGGAACCCACGGCCCAGCTGAAGGTTCAGGTGAGCCTCAACGGCTCAATCGACAAGTCCGAGGGTCAGGCTGGCCAGCTGATCGGCATAAGCCCGGCCCTGCCCGGCGCAGCGCCCTTTGTTCCCGGGCTCCTGACCTATCCACTGGCTCCGGCCACGTCCCGGGCGGCGGATTTCAATCCCGGCGTGGACTACGCCAAAAACAACCGGTTCCGTCAGATATCGGCGCGTGTCGATTATCAGTTCTCAAACGGAATTGTCCTGACCTCGATCACCAGCGGCAGTCGCTTCGATCAGGACCAGTTGTTGGATATTGATGGAATGACGCTGTCCAACCTCAGTCGGGACACAAAAGGTGAAATTGAGTCCTTCTCTGAAGAACTTCGGATCGCCGGGGATCTGAACGGCAATATCAAATACACCCTAGGCGCGACTTATTCTGCTGACGACGTCAGGGAAGTCAGCCTGAATGATTTTTCTCAAAGCAGCCAGGCGCTACTGTTTACAGGCTTCGGTCTCCCAGCCCTGAAGGGGTTTGGGGACTCCAACAGTCAGAAAACGGATACCCAGGCGATATTCGCCAGCGTCGACTATGCGATAAATGAAGACGTCAAGCTGACGGGCGGCGTGCGTTACACACGGTCGAACAATGACTTTGAGGGGTGCACGTCGGATCCGGGAGATGGCAGCAGTTCGGCAGTCTTCGGCCCCTTCTGGAACTCATTCCGGGCCCAGATGGGAATGCCCCCGAACCCACCGATCGCGAACGGTGGTTGC
>JBMOEP010000007.1:0-17357 GCA_049314675.1 Phenylobacterium sp. | reverse complement strand
CACAAATGCCGACACACCTGAGCAGACCGAAAATGCCATCGCCTTTGGCGCCACTCATGTCCGGGTAGGCTCAGCCCTCTTCGGCGCCCGGAACTAGGGCTGGAAGCCGCCGGGAAGGACCGCAAGTGCGCCTTCCGGCCCGGCCAGGGACAGTAGGTCCAGCAGGTCCTCCCGCCGCACGGCGACGCATCCGGCCGTCGGCGACCAGTCCGGCTGGGCCAGATGCAGGAAGATGGCCGACCCCATCGGGCTGATGGGCGGATCGTCGTTGTGGCCCAGGACCACGATCAGGTCATAAACCCGGTCGTCCCTCCACAGGGTCTCTGCGCTGGCGGGATAGGGCAGTCGGACGGGGCGGTTGTAGGCCGGGTCCCCGGGGGCGTCGCACCAGCCGTCCGCCGGCGTCAGTGCCTGGACGGGCAGGCGGGTCCTCGGCACCGCCTCGCGGTCGGGCCGGTAGAGGACCTTCCGGAGGGGCCAGACGCCCAGGGGCGAGGCGCCGTCACCCTCGCGCTTGTCCGCCGCCGGCAGGACCCCGGACCGGCCCAGGGCACAACGCACCCGCCTGCCGCCGATATCGAGGGTGCCGTCCGACGTCGCCGAGAAGATCATTTCGTCTATCTCCACTACCGCTCCGACCCTTCCGAGGGCCGTCTGCAACTGGACCCTTGGCGGGGCCCGCCCTCAGGGTGCATGTTCCGGCTCATGGCTCAACCCAAGACCCTGCTGATCATCGACGACAATGACGAGCTCAGGACCGAGCTCGCCGACCTCCTCGCCTCGGGTGGCGACTTCGAGGTCGTCCAGGCGGCCACCGGCGCCGCGGGCATCCTCGCGGCCCTCGCGGCCCGTCCGGACATCATTCTCCTGGACGTCGACCTTCCGGATACCAACGGCCGGGAGGTGTGCCGGGAGCTCCGCGCGCAACAGGTCACCTGTCCGGTGATCATGCTGACGGCGGCCGATGCCGAGACGGAGATGGTGGGTGGGCTGGACGCCGGGGCCAACGACTATGTCACCAAGCCCTTCCGCCTGGCCGTCCTGCAGGCCCGGATCCGCGCCCAGCTGCGCAGTCACGAGCATTCCGAGGGTGCCGTCTTCCGGCTGGGCCCCTACGAGTTCCGGCCTGCGGCCAAGGTCCTGGTGGACAGCTCGGGGCGTAAGGTGCGGCTGACCGAGAAGGAAACGAACATCCTGAAATATCTCTACCGCGCCGGTGAAAAGTCGGTGGCGCGGGAAGAGCTGCTGGCCGAGGTCTGGGGCTACAACGCCGGCGTGACGACCCACACCCTCGAGACCCATGTCTACCGGCTGCGCCAGAAGATCGAGTCGGACCCCGCCGGCGGCCGGCTCCTTTTGACCGAGGGCGGTGGATACCGGCTGGCACCCTGACCGCCGGTACGATCTGGTTCCCACGTATCGGAACAGGATCTAGAGCCTGAAGTCCGCCGTGACCGGCGCGTGGTCGCTGGGGCGCTCCCAGGCCCGGACCTCGTCGTGGACCCGGGCGCTGGCACCGTCCGCCAGGGCAGGACCCCGCAGGCCGGGGGAGATCCAGATGTGGTCCAGCCTCAGGCCGCGGTTCGAGGCGCGGAAGTCAGCGGCGCGATAGCTCCACCAGGAAAACAGCTTCTCGGTCTCGGGGACAGCCTCGCGCACCAGGTCCGTGAAGCCGCCGGCCTCGCGCAGGGCCGCCATGGCCTCGATCTCGATGGGGGTATGGCTGACCACCTTCAGCATCTGGCGGTGGCTCCAGACGTCGTTCTCCCCGGGCGCGACGTTCAGGTCGCCGGTGATGACCAGGCCTTCGGCCGGATCCCGGCGGCGGGCTTCGGCGGTCAGGCGGGCGAAGAAGTCCAGCTTGTGTGCGAACTTTGGGTTGGTCTCCGGGTCGGGAGTATCGCCCCCCGCCGGGATGTAGAAGTTCTGGACCTCGATCCCCGACACCCGGGCCCCGATAACCCTGGCGTGGCCCTCGCGGCAGAGGTCCAGGGCGGGGGCGTCGTCGAGGGGGAGCCGAGAGACGATGGCCACCCCGTGCGAGCCCTTCTGGCCGCTGATGCGCATGTGCGGGTAGCCGGCGGCCTCGAACTCGGCCCGGGGAAATTCCCCCTCCCTGCACTTGATCTCCTGGAGGCACAGGACGTCCGGGTCCTGCTCCCGAGCGAACCGCGTCACCTGCTCAGCGCGGAGGCGGACGGAGTTGACGTTCCAGGTGGCGAGTCTTAGGCGCATGGCGATTCCCCGTCCGGCTCAAAGAAACGCCCGGAGGCGCAAGCCGTCCGGGCGTAGTTATCTCTCTGGTGCAGCCTCCGGAAGGGGATGATGTCCGGCGGCCTCAGGTCCGGCTACGCCGGGCCCATGCGTTGCACCAGCGCAACTCCCGCCGACTTTGTCAAGTTTTAGGAATATTCCTGTTGTGTGTGACGAACGAGTCACATCTTCCCGCGACCTGGCGCCCGGGGCCGTGGATCCTCGATAACGAAAAGGCTGGCCGGCAGTCCGCTGACCTTCCGGAAGTCCTTGAGCTCGACCCGGGTCGACCGACCCTGGGCGTCGGTCACCGTCCAGCCGGTAAGGGCGAGGGGGGAGTCCGAGAAAGTCAGGGCAATGCGGCCCTCCGCCTGTCGGCGGCTGTCCTGGGCCGTCACCTCGAAGCCCTCCCCATTGCGCCTGACCCCTGTCACCTGGGTGTCGCCGTCCAGGCGGATCCGCCGCGAGAGGAAGAGGGACAGGGGCGTGGCGACCAGGGGGTAACGCTCGAAGGTCTTCAGGCGCGGATCGGCCACGGTGACGTTGGTACCGTCCGCCACGACCAGAAGGGACGCGGGCGGGGCATAGGCGAAGCGGGCCTTGCCCGGCCGGCGGATGAAAACCTCGCCCCGGCTGACCCGGCCCCGGGAGTCGGTCTGGATGAAGTCGCCCCTGGCCTCCTTCAGGTCCTCGAGCCAGGCGGCGGCGCGGGCAGCCAGCTCCCGCTCCACCTGCCCCAGGGTCGGCGCGGCGGCGGCGGCGGCGGGTGCGGCGATGGCGGCGGCCAGGCCCGCCAGGGCGATGCGGCGTGTCGGCATGAGGTGTCTCCAGAGGCCGGAATGCGCCAGGCCGCCAGTGGGGTCAATGCTCCGGAATTACGGCGCCTGCGGGGCAGAGGCCCGAGACCGGCCCCAGTCAGGCTGGAACCCGGTTGGGGTCTTAGGGTGGCGGCGGTGCGAGGATCTCACGCTTGCCCGAATGGTTGGCGGGACTGACCACGCCTTCCTTCTCCATACGCTCGATCAGGGAGGCTGCGCGGTTGTAGCCGATCTGCAGCCGGCGCTGGACATAGGAGGTCGAGGCCTTCCCGTCGCGGGTGACCACGGCGACGGCGCGGTCATAGAGATCGTCGCCTGACCCGCCTTCACCCTCGCCGAAGTCACCTCCGCCGTCCTCGTCGTCCCCGCCGGCGGTGACCTCCTCCAGATACTGGGGCTGGCCCTGTTCGCGCAGGAAGCGGGCCACGGCCTCGACCTCGCCATCCGAGACGAAGGGGCCGTGCAGGCGGGTGATGCGCCCGCCGCCGGCCATGTAGAGCATGTCGCCCTGGCCCAGCAGCTGCTCGGCGCCCTGGTCCCCGAGGATGGTCCGGGAATCGATCCGGGAGGTGACCTGGAAGGAGATCCGGGTCGGGAAGTTGGCCTTGATGGTGCCGGTGATGACGTCCACCGAGGGCCTCTGCGTTGCCATGACCAGGTGGATGCCGGCCGCCCGCGCCATCTGTGCCAGCCTCTGCACCGCGCCTTCCACGTCCTTTCCGGCCACCATCATCAGGTCGGCGACCTCGTCGATGACCACCACCAGGTAGGGCATGGGACGAGGATCAATCCGCTCGCTCTCGTAGACGGGCCGGCCCTGGTCGTCGAAACCTGTCTGGACCGTGCGCTCGAAGTGCTCTCCCCGGGCCGCCGCCTCCCGCGCCCGCTCGTTGTAGGAGGCCACATTGCGCACGCCGATCTTGGACATCAGGCGGTAGCGGTCCTCCATCTCCCGGACCGTCCACTTCAGGGCAACGATGGCCTTCTTCGGGTCTGTGACCACCGGGGCCAGCAGGTGCGGGATCCCGTCGTAGACGCTGAGCTCCAGCATCTTGGGATCGATCATGATGAACCGGCAGGCCTCGGGTGGGAGGCGGTAGAGGATCGACAGGATCATGGCGTTGACCCCCACCGACTTGCCCGAGCCGGTCGTGCCGGCAATCAGCAGGTGGGGCATCTTGGCCAGGTCAGCGATGTAGGGCTCGCCGCCGATGTTCTCGCCCAGGGCCATGGGCAGGGCGTGACCGGTCTTTTCGTATTCGGAACTGGACAGGAGGTCGCGCAGGTAGACCGTCTCGCGCCGGGCGTTCGGCAGCTCGATGCCGATGGCATTGCGTCCCGGCACCACGGCGACCCGGCAGGCGGCGACGGACATGGAGCGCGCGATATCGTCGGCCAGGGCCACCACGCGGGCCGACTTCACGCCGGGGGCGGGGACCAGTTCGTAGAGGGTGACCACCGGTCCCGGTCGGATCTGGTCGATCTGTCCCCGGACGCCGAACTCGGCGAGGACCCCTTCGAGGAGCTGGGCATTCTGGCGCAGGGCCGCCTCGTCGAATTGGGCCGCGCGCGGTGGTGAGCGGGCGAGCATGGACAGATCGGGAAGAACGAAGCCCTCTCCCCGGGCGAAGTCCAGGATCCCCTGGGACTCCCGGGTCTCCCGTCCGGATTCCCGCGGGGACTTGGGCGCACGGATAGCGACCGGCGCTCCACCCTCCTCGGCACCGAAGGTCGCCAGACCGTCCGGGCCGACCCCGTCTGCGAGGTCTGGCTTGGCCGGCAAGTCGGCCTTCCGGGAACGGCTCCGTGCGCTCCGCACCGGCGGCGCGGGTTCGGACTCCGGTTCGGGCGCGAAGGGCGAGCGCACCGCCGAGGTCAGGGCGCGGCTGCGCATCCAGCCGACCAGCCTGGCCAGGGTGCCCCGGATATCGAGCTTGGGCAGGGCCAGGGCGTAGGCGAGCCCCCAGAGCCCAAGGGCGCCCAACAGGGCTGCGGTCAGGCCCCGGCCAAAAGGGACGCCCGCCTCGCCCAGGGCACCGCCGCCGAGGCCCAGGAGACCGTCGCCCGCCAGTCCCCCCAGGCCTCCGGCCAGGGGCCAGGCTGAAGGCGCCCGGGGCCAGGCCAGAAGGGCCGCGACACCGCAGAGGGCCAGGATTCCGCCAAGCGCCCGGAGGCGCAGGCCGAGCCGGCTGGCGTCGGGATTTGGACCGGCCAGCCTGGAGAGGCCAAGGACCACCATGAGCAGGGCGACCAGGGCCGCCGGCAGGCCCAGGGCCTGGAACAGGAGGTCCGACAGGGCTGCACCGGTGCCTCCCAGGACATTCCCGGGAATGGCGCCTGAAGAGGCGTTGAGGCTCGGGTCCGCTGCCTTCCAGGTGGAGAGGGCCGCTGCCAGGGCCGCCCCCGAAAGGGCGACAAGTCCGCCGCGCGCCCGAGCTGCGAAGGGATGCGCCCAGACCGCGCCAGCGATCTCGAACCCTCTGTCTAGGCCCCGTTTCCGCGCCGCCCGCGCCATGCCGCTCTGCTCCCGCGATGATTCCGGGACAGTCTGGACCCAAGAGGGTTAAGAGGCGTTTACCTCGGTCACAACAGGCCTGCCTCTCCCGTTTGCAACCCCGCCAAAACCCTCTAGGAGTGGCGAAATGTGGTCCATGCCCCGCAATCTCAGGAAGATCGCCGTCATCGCGATCGCCCTGATGGCCCTGGTTGGCTTAGTCTCCGGCGTGCTCGGCGCGCGGGATGTCGCCTACCTGCCCGGAGACGCCCCCTCGGCCCCGGCAGCGGCGACCCCGGCTATCGTTGCCCCCGAGGTGACCCCACTGCCTACCGATCTTCCGCCGCCTCCAGAGCCTGAGCCCGAGCCGGAACCTCCGAAGACCGAGGCCCCGAAGGTCGAAGACAAGCCCAAGCCGGTGACCGAGGCCCCAGCGCCGGCGCCGTCGGGCAAGGCGCAGGCCGGCCAGGACGCGGTGGGTGACCTGATCCAGGGCGCGGACGCGGCTACGACCCAGCCCCCGCCCTACTGACCCCCAGCTTCAGGCGGGCCGTCTTCAAGCAGGGCGTCGCCCCAGTTCAACCGCCGTACCCTCGCAAGGGCCGCCCGGTCGCGCCGGGGGAAGTCGACATCCGCGACGGTGCCGTCAGGCCGGCAGAGCCGCAGGCGCACCCCGGCCTTGCTGGTCCGGGGCGGCGCGATCACCCGGGAGACAGTTGGCGCAGACATTCCCTGTCCGGGGCGCGCCGCGGCGATCCAAAAGAACTTCTCGTCCTCGAAGTGCGCCTCGCCCCCCTTGGCGCGCCTGTGGTCCCGGCTCCGGGGCAGCCGCTGGGAGAAGTGGCACCAGTCAGGCGCCGCGATCGGGCAGGGGCCCGCGTGGGGGCAGGGCGCCAGGATCCGCGCCCCTTGGGCGATCAGTTCCCGGCGAATCTCAAGCCCCCGGCGCCAGCCTTCCGGCGTGCCGGGCTCGACAATGAGGATCCGGGACCCGGTGGCCCCCCACAGCCGGCTGATGGCGCTGGGCAGGGCGCCGGGCGCGATCTCGGTCAGGGCGTAGGCGGCGATCACCAGGTCGGCCCGGCATTCCGCCGGAAGGTCGCCGGCCGCGAGGTCCGCCTGCAGGCGTTGGGCTCCGGCCAGGGCCGCAGGGCCCTGGCCCGCCAGCGCCCCGGCGAGGTCGAGGAAGGCCGCGTTGTGATCCAGCCGGGTGACCTCCGAAATGCCGGGGAAGGCGTCGAGGGCTGCCCAGCCTGCGCCCCCGGGCCCGGCTCCAGCGTCCAGAAGGCTCGACGGGCTGAAGCCGGGGTCGAGAGCGCAGGTCTCCTCCAGGGCCCGGCGCACGGCAGCGTAGGTGGCCGGGGTCCGGGTCAGGGCGTAGGCGAGGGCGTCCTCCACGCCGCGGACCAGGGCCGAGGAGGCCCGGCCCTTGCGGTACCCCTCCGAGAGGTCCCCGGCCCGGCGCGCAAGGTCCTCCCGCGGCCGGCCCTCCAGGCGCAGGTTGATCGCGACCCGCAGGGCCGCCGGGAGGGCGGGGTCCAAGCTGGCCTCAGCCCTGTCGGTTCTGGACCAGGTCGTCGACCACGGCGGGGTCGGCGAGGGTGGTGGTGTCCCCGAGGTTTGACAGGTCGTTCTCGGCGATCTTGCGCAGGATCCGGCGCATGATCTTGCCCGAGCGCGTCTTGGGCAGGCCTGGGGCGAACTGGACGATGTCGGGCGCAGCAAAGGCCCCGATCTCGCGCCGGACCCAGCCCTTGAGGTCGGCCTGCAGGACGTCGGTGGGGGTCACGTCCGCGTTCAGGGTCACGAAGCAGTAGACCCCCTGGCCCTTGATGTCGTGCGGGTAGCCGACCACGGCGGCCTCGGCCACGTCGGGGTGGGCGACCAGGGCGCTCTCGATCTCTGCCGTGCCCAGCCGGTGGCCCGAGACGTTCAGGACGTCATCCACCCGGCCGGTGATCCAGTAGTAACCGTCTTCGTCCCGCCGGCAGCCGTCGCCAGTGAAGTACTTGCCGGGATAGGTGGAGAAGTAGGTGTCGATGAACCTCTGGTGGTCGCCATAGACCGTCCGCATCTGGCCAGGCCAGGAGTCGGTGATGCAGAGGTTGCCGCTGACTGCGCCGTCCAGGACCTTGCCCTCGGCGTCGACGATCTGGAACTTCACCCCCGGCAGGGGGCGGGCGCAGGAGCCAGGCTTGAGGTCGGTGGCGCCCGGCAGGGGCGAGGCCAGGCAGGCGCCGGTCTCGGTCTGCCAGTAGGTGTCGACAACGGGGCATCGGCCGTCGCCCACCACCCGGTGGTACCAGAGCCAGGCCTCGGGATTGATGGGCTCGCCCACCGTTCCGATCAGGCGCAGGGAGGCCCGCGAGGTCGCCTTCACCGGACCCTCGCCGTCCCGCATCAGGGCCCGGATCGCTGTCGGGGCGGTGTAGAAGATCTCGACCTTGTGCTTGTCCACCACCCGCCAGAAGCGGGAATTGTCGGGCCAGCTGGGCACGCCCTCGAAGATCAGGCTGGTCGCCCCGTTCGCCAGGGGACCGTAGACGACATAGGAGTGGCCCGTGACCCAGCCCACGTCGGCGGTGCACCAGAAGACCTCGCCGGGCCGGTAGTCGAAGACCAGTTCATGGGTGTGCGAGGCCCAGACCAGGTAGCCCCCCGTGGTGTGCAGGACGCCCTTGGGCTTTCCTGTCGACCCTGAGGTGTAGAGGATGAACAGCGGGTCCTCGGCGTTCATGGGCTCGGGGTCGCACTCGTCGGACACCGTTCCCTTGACGTCGGAATAGAAGACATCCCGGCCGGCGGTCATCGGCACGTCGGCCCGGGTGCGGCGGATCACGATGACGTCCGCCACCTGGGGGCAGTCCTGAAGGGCCTCGTCGACATTGCGCTTCAGGGGGATGACCTTGCCGCCCCGCAGGCCCTCGTCGGCGGTGATGACGATGCGGCTGTCGCAGTCCTGGATGCGCCCGGAGATGCTGTCCGGCGAAAAGCCGCCGAAGATCACGGAATGCACCGCGCCGATCCGGGCGCAGGCCAGCATGGCCACGGCCGCCTGGGGGATCATTGGCAGGTAGATCGTGACCCGGTCGCCCTTCTTCACGCCCCTTTCCTTGAGGACGTTGGCCATCCGGCAGACCTCGGAGAGGAGCTGGCGGTAGGTGAGGGTGGTCCCGTTCTCGCCGTCGTCCGGCTCCCAGATGAGGGCGACCTGGTCGCCCCGCGCAGGGATGTGCCGGTCCAGGCAGTTGACCGAGACGTTGAGCACCCCGTCCTCGTACCAGCGGACATGGAAGTCCTCGCGGTGGAAGGAGGTGTCCTTGGCGCGGGTCGGCGGCCGGATCCAGTCGAGGCGGCCAGCCAGTTCTCGCCAGTAGCCGTCGGGATCGGACTCCACGCGCACCAGGGCGGCGGCGTAGCCTTCCGCCGTCATCAGGGCCTTCTTCGCCCAGGCCTCGGGAACCGGGAACACTTCACCTTCGCTCACGCCCTGCCTCCCTCGCGGTCATCGTTGGAAAGCTAGTAGAGCGGCGGCGCGGCGGGGGGAAGCGGCGGACCTCGGATTTTCGCGCCGCCTTGCGTCCTGCGCGTCCATCGCTAGCCTGACGTCCACCCCCCTGGAGACCGCCATGCTGCTGCATCTTTCGACCTGGCCCGAGATCGAGGCCCAGCTGAAGTGTTCCACGGCGATCGTCGTCCCGATCGGCTCCAACGAGCAGCATGGCCCCACAGGCCTCCTCGGCACGGACTGGCTGTGCCCGGAGATCATCGCCCACGAGGCCCAGAAGGGCGCCGACCTCCTGGTCGCGCCGACCTTCAACATCGGCATGGCCCAGCATCACCTGGGCTTCCCCGGCACAATCTCCCTGAGGCCCAGCACCTTCATCGCGGCGATCGGTGACTGGTGCCGGAGCCTGGCCGTCCATGGCTTCACCCGGATCTATTTCCTGAACGGCCACGGCGGGAATGTCGCCACCATCGAGGCGGCCTTCTCGGAACTCTACGCCGAGGCCAGCTTTGCGCAGCGCCCCCGGGGCTTTTCCCTGAAGCTTCGCAACTGGTGGGACCTGCCGGGGGTCCACGCCCTGGCGAACCGGCAGTTCCCCACGGGCCACGGCAGCCACGCCACGCCTTCCGAGATCGCCGTCACCCAGTGGGCCTACCCGGACGCCATCAAGACCGCCAGTTACATGCCCCAGATCGCCCCCACCGGCCCGATCCGCGAGGCGGCGGATTTCCGCGCCCGCTATCCGGACGGCCGGATGGGCTCCGACCCGGCCCAGGCCACGCCGGAAAAGGGCGGGGAGCTTGTGAAGCTGGCCGCCGAGGGCCTGGTGAAGGAGGTCGCTGCCTTCGCCGCCGAGGTCTCGCCCGCGGGCTGAGGGCTCAGGCCGTCTCCACCCAACCCGAGCGCACGGCGACCGGCCAGGGCGTCAGGCGCTCGCCAGCGCACGGGCCTGCCGTACAGACGCCGTCGCCCAGGCGAAAGACGGCGCCGTGGGCGGCGCAGAGGATCCGGTCCCCCGTCCGGGTGAGGTAGCGGTCGTCCATCACCGCCAGGGGCCAGCCGTTGTGGGGGCAGGAATCGACCCAGCCCCGAACCTCGCCGCCCTCGCGCACCAGGAAGGCCGCGAACAGGGCGTCTCCTGACCGGAAACGGAAACCGCGGGCGCCGGGATCGGCCAGCTCGCCCAAGGCGCAGAGCCGGATTCCCGGCTGCGGCGTCGCGGGATTGTCCGCATGCGGAGGCCGCATCAGAGGGTGCCGATGGTCGCCTTGAAGGCCGTCACCTGTACCGAGGCGAACAGGCCCGCCGTCTGGTAGGGATCGGCCAGGTTGAAGCCCCGGGCGTCCTCCAGGCTGTCGGCCTCCAGGATCAGGAGCGATCCGGCCATGTTGCCGGCCTCGTCCAGCAGGGGGCCGGCCACCTTCAGCTGACTGGCGAAGCCCCGGGCGTAAGCGAGGTGGGCCTCGCGGTTGGCCAGCCTGAGCTCCAGGCTGTTCGGCTTGTCGTTGCAGACCAGGACGTAGAGTCCCATGGGCGCGGTTCCTTTCAGGTTTCAGCGTTCGGACTTGAGGGGGCGGGAGAGGAGGCTGGTGATGGCCGCCTCGACCCCGACCTCGCCTGCGAGGATAGCGGCGACAGCCTCGCAGATGGGGGCCTCGACCCCGATCCGGGCCGCCAGCTCGCGCACGGCGGGGGCGGAGGCGACGCCCTCGGCCACCGAGACCTTGCCGGCCAGGGCGGCCTCGAGGGACTGGCCCTGTCCGAGGGCGAGGCCGACGCTCATGTTCCGGGACTGGGGCGAAGAGCAGGTCAGGACCAGGTCCCCCAGGCCGCAGAGGCCGGCGACGGTCTCGGCACGGCCGCCCAGGGCCACGGCCATTCGGGTCAGTTCGGCGAAGCCCCGGGTGATGAGGGCGGCGTGGGCCGAGCGGCCCAGGCCCCGCCCCTCAGACACCCCGCAGGCGATGGCCAGGACGTTCTTTACCGCCCCGCCGACCTCGGCCCCCACCATGTCCGTGGCGGCGTAGGGCCGGAAGCCGGGTCCGGCCACGGCCCGGGCCAGGGCCGTGCCCAGGGCTTCGTCGGGGCAGGCCAGGGTGACGGCGGTCGGCAGGCCCCGGGCCACCTCGGCGGCGAAGGAGGGGCCGGACAGGACCGCCGCCCGGGCATCCGGCAGGGTCTCGGCCAGGACCTCGGTCATGAGCTTCAGGGAGCCCTGCTCGATCCCCTTGGCGCAGAGGACCATGGGCGTTCCGGCAGAGACGACGGGGGCGAAGGCGCGCAGGCTCGACCGCAGGTGCTGGGCCGGCGTCACATTGAGGTAAAGGTCACGCCCGGCCAGGTCCTGGGGCTGCGACACAGCGCGGATCCCCGCATCCAGCGTCACCCCCGGCAGGAAGGTCCGGTTCTCCCGGTGGGTGTTGACGTCCTCTGCCACCTCCGGCTCCCGGGCGTAGAGGGCCACGTCCAGGCCCGCCCGGACGCAGACCAGGGCCAGGGCGGTGCCCCAGGCGCCGGCGCCGATCACGCCGACAGTCCGGAAGGTCTCGCTCATGCCTTGGCTCCCTTTCGGCCAGGAAGGTGGGTGGGCCGGGCCGCCGCCGCTGCCGGATCGAGGGGCCAGCGGGGGCGAGCCGGGGCGGACAGGGGGTCGGTCAGGCCTAGGGCCAGGCGCTCGGCGCCGGCCAGGGCGATCATGGCGGCGTTATCCGTGCAATAGGCCAGGGGCGGGGCGTGGAAGCTCCAGCCGAGTTCCGAGGCGAGGTCCTGCAGGGTCGCGCGCACCGCGCCATTGGCCGCCACCCCGCCGGCGACCACGAACCGCCGCCCGCCCGGCGGCAGGTCCTGGGCGCAGGCTGTCATGGCCCGGCGGGTGCGGTCGGCCAGCTGGCGGGCAATGGCCGTCTGGACGGCGGCGGCGAGGTCGGCCCGCGAAGCGTCGCTGCAGGTTGCCGCCAGGCGCGCCGCCGCGGTCTTGAGCCCCGAGAAGGAGAAGTCGCAGCCCGGCCGGCCAAGGAGGGCCCTGGGCAGGTCAAAGGCGGCCGGGTCACCGGAGGCTGCCAGCCGCTCCAGGGCCGGGCCGCCGGGAAAGGGCAGGCCCAGGGACTTGGCGATCTTGTCGAAGGCCTCCCCCGCCGCGTCATCAATGGTCGACCCCAGGCGGGTACAGGCGCCGATGCCGTCCACCCGCAGCAGCTGGCAGTGCCCGCCTGAGACCAAAAGCAGCAGGAAGGGATAGTCGATCCGCGCGCCCAGCCGGGCCGAGACCGCATGCCCCTCCAGGTGGTTCACCGCCACCAGGGGCAGGCCCCGGGCCAGGGCTACGGCCTTGCCGAAGGCGAGGCCCACCATCACCCCGCCGATCAGGCCTGGACCCGCCGTGGCCGCTACGCCCGAGACCTCCTCCCAGCGGACCCCAGCCTTGGCCATGGCTTCGGCGGCGACGCCGTCAATGGCCTCGACATGGGCGCGGGCGGCGATTTCCGGAACCACACCGCCAAAGGGCGCATGCTGCTCCGTCTGCAGCCCAACCACGGACGACAGGACGCAAACCTCGCCCGCCGCAGACAGCCGCACGACCGCCGCAGCGGTCTCGTCGCAGCTCGTCTCGACGCCAAGGACGATCAGGTCGGTCATGCGGGGCGGGGCATATGGGGGCGGGGGTCCGGGTTGCGGCCCCGGCGCGGCTCCTGTAGGGCCGGTCCGGAGTGAGTTCCAGTCGAGGTAGCCCTCCCGTCGTGCGTGTGCAACAGCCTGTCCGGATCGGGGCCCGTGGCTCCAAGCTTTCCCTCGCCCAGGCGGGGCAGATGCAGAGGCGGATCGCCGCCGCCCTCGGCGCCCCCCCCGAGGACGCGGACCGCGTCGCCCCCCTGGTGGTCATCACCACCACCGGCGATCGGGTCCAGGACCGTCGCCTGCTGGAAATCGGCGGCAAGGGGCTCTTCACCAAGGAGATCGAGGAGGCCCTCCTCGACGGCCAGATCGATTGCGCCATCCATTCGCTCAAGGACATGCCCGTCGCCTCGCCCGAGGGCCTGGTCCTGGCGGCTATTCCCGAGCGCGAGGACCCACGGGACGCCTTCCTCAGCCTGACCGCCGGACGGTTGGAAGACCTGCCACAGGGCGCCCGCCTGGGCACCGCCTCGCTCCGCCGCCAGGCCCAGTGCCTGAACCTGCGGCCTGACCTTGATGTCCGCATGCTCCGGGGCAATGTCGACACCCGGCTGGAGAAGCTCAGGGCCGGAGAGGCCGACGCCATCCTTTTGGCGGCGTCGGGCCTGAACCGTCTGGGCCTGGGTGACCTGCCGCGCAGCTTCATCGACCCCCGGCACTCCCCACCGGCCCCGGGCCAGGGCGCCCTGGCCATCCAGACCCGGGAGGCGGATCGTGACCTTCCCTGGCTGGCGGCCCTGCGTCACGCCCCGACGGCCCTAGCCGTCTCCGCCGAGCGGGGTGCCATGGCCGCCCTGGAGGGCAGTTGCCGCACGGCCATCGGCGCTTATGCCTTCTTCGAGGACGACGACCTGGTCCTGACCGTCGAGGCCCTGTCCCCCGATGGCATCCACCGGTTCCGGGGCGAGGGGCGTGTCACGGCATCGGCTGGCCCCGTCGCCGCCGCGGCCCTGGGCCTGGAGCTGGGCCGCCGGATCCAGTCCGATGGCGGCGCCCTCATCCTCCTTCCGGATTGATTCCCCGGCGCAGGCGCGCATGCTCGCCTCCAGGATGAGCTCCGCCGCCGCACCCAGGGTCTGGATCACCCGCGCCGAACCGGGCGCCTCCGCCACTGCGCGCCGGGTGGTGGCCGCCGGCCTCGTCCCCCTGGTCGCGCCGCTTCTTGAGACCGCCGACCTGGCGGGTGCCGCCGCGGCCCTCGACGCCCTCCCGCCCTCCGCCGTCCTGGCCTTCACCTCTGCCAACGGCGTCCGGGCCTTTGCCCGCCTGACCCCGCGCCGGGACCTGAAGGCCTGGTGCGTGGGCGCCGCCACGGCCGGGGCGGCCCGTCTCGCGGGCTTTGTCGACCTGGTCGTCGGGGGCGGCGATGTGGAGGCCCTGGCCCGGGACCTCCTGGCGGCCCCTGCCGCCGCAGAGATCGTCCACGCCAGCGCCCTGGAGCCCGCCGGCGACCTCGTCGGCCGCCTTGCCGCCGCCGGCCGGCCCGCCCGCCGGATCGCCGTCTACGCGGCCCGGGAGGCCCACCCCGCCCCCGCCCGGTTGCAGGAGGCCCTCGGGGCGGAAAGCATCCTCGTCCATTCGCCTCGGGCGGCGCGGATCCTGGCAGGCCTCCTGCGCGGACGGCCGGGTCCCGGGCCCAGGGTGGTCGGGCTCTCGCCGGCCTGCCTGGCGCCTCTCGCAAGCCTGAGTCTCGCCGGAATGGTGGCGCCCGCTTCACCCCTCGAATCCGACCTCATAAATCTGCTAGCCTCCCTGAGATGACCGAGACACCCGCCCCCCCGCTGCCGCCCCGCACGCCTTCCCTCGCTGGACGGCTGTTCTGGGCCCTCATCGCCTTCGGGGCGGTCGCCATCCTTGCCGGCGCCGCCTTCATCCGATTCGGCCCCGGCCTGCCCGCACCTCTCGACCCGGGCCGCGGAGCGCCCACCGCCCTTCTCCCGGCGCCGCCGCCGCGCACCGTCGACCTTCCGGCGCCCGCCGCCCCGCCGCCCCAGGCCGGGGACCTTGTTCGCCTGGAGGCCCGGCTCGCCGACATGGAGGCCGGCCGCACGCGCACGGCGGCTTCGGCCCGGTCGGCCCTGGCCGCCGTGGCCCTGTTGTCCGCTGCCCAGACCTCACGGCCCTTTACCGGGGAGCTGGCGGCCGTGGCGGCCCAGGCCCCCGCCGGCATCGACCTGTCCGGCTTCGCCGCCCTCGCCGCCACGGGCGTCCCCAGCCGTGCCGCCCTGGCCCGGGACTTCCCCGACTTCGCCGCCCTGGCCGCCGCCGCCGCCCGCCACCCGGGCGAGACGGCGGGTCTCGGAGACCGTCTCCTGGCGGGCCTGTCGCGGGTCATCGTCGTGCGACCGGTGGGCCGCCTGGCGGGGGACGGTGCCGACGCGCGTCTGGCCCGTGCCGAGGCCCAGCTGAACGAAGGCGACCTGGAAGCAGCCCTGGCCAGCCTCGCGGTCCTGCCCCCCGCCGCCCAGGACGCCCTGCGCCCCTGGTGGGACCGCGCCCAGACCCGGGCCCGCCTCGACCGCCAGGCCGCCGCCCTGTCCGAGCAGGCCCTGCGCGACCTGGCCCGACTTGAGGAGACCGCCCCATGATCCGCACGGGTCTCTTCCTCGTCCTCGTCGCCCTTGCCGCCGCCCTGGCCCTCGGTCTCGCCGGCGAATCCGGCCGGGTCGCCATCGTCTGGTTGGGCTGGCGGGC
The DNA here is from genome assembly GCA_049314675.1 of Phenylobacterium sp. Taxonomy (GTDB): domain Bacteria; phylum Pseudomonadota; class Alphaproteobacteria; order Caulobacterales; family Caulobacteraceae; genus Phenylobacterium. Next base: position 1,918 of record JBMOEP010000007.1, on the reverse strand, counting down.
GGACATGACTGCCACCGCCCTCATTGTCCTGGTCCTGCTGGCGTCCTTCCTCGCCTTCGCCGCCTGGCGGCTCCTTCTCTGGGTCGCCGAGACGCCGCGCCGGGCCGCCGCTGCCCGGGTCGAGGCCCGCCGCCGGCAGGAGATCGAGGTCCTCACCCGGGGCTTCACCGCCGTGGCCGCCGGCGACGGTGCCGAGGCCCTCAGGCTGGCCGCCAAGGCCACCGACCTTGGCGTCGAGGCGCCCGCCCTGGCGCGCCTGCTCTCGGCCCGCGCCGCCGAGGCCGCGGAAGACCCTGTCGCGGCGGAAGTCGCCTGGACCGGCATGCTCGCCTTCCCGGACCTGCGCCTTGCCGCCCGCCGGGGCCTGACCAGCCTGGCCCTCGCCCGGGGCGACCGGGCTGGCGCCGTACAGCATGCCGAGGCCGCCTTCGCCCTGGCGCGCACCGCCCGCTGGGCCTGGCGCCTGCTGCTGGAGGCCCGCCTCGAGGCCGGTGACTGGGAGGCGGCCCGCGACCTCCTCAAGACTGGCCAGGACCGTCGCATCGTCAGCCCCGACGTGGCCGAACGCGGCCGGGCAGCCCTGCTCGCCGCCTCCGCCGCCCAGCTCGACCTGACCGGCGATGCCCGGGCCCGCAGTCGCGCCGCCGACTATGCCCTGGAGGCCGCCCGCCTCCAGCCCGGCTTCGCCCCTGGCGTCGTCATGGCCGCCCGGCTCTTGTCCGCCCAGGGCAAGGCCGGCCGAGCCACCCAGGTGATCGAGGCCGCCTGGAAGGCCGCCCCGCACCCCGCGCTCTGGTTGGCCCTGCGCGACCTGAAGACCCAGGAAACGCCCCGGGAGCGGGCCGGGCGCCTGGTTGCCCTCGCCGCCCTCAACCCTGGCGCCCGGGAGTCGCGCATCCTCACCGTCGAGGCGGCCCTCATCGCCGGTGACGCTGTCCGGGCGGCGGAGCTGGGCCGGGGGCTGGAGGCTGAGCCCCTGACCGCCCGGATCGCCGGCCTCCTGGCCCGGGCCGCCTTCGCCGCGGGACGGCCCGACGAGGCCCGGCTTTGGCGGGCCCGGGGCCTGACGGCGCCGGGCGAGGCGGACTGGTCGGACCTCGACCCCGAGGGCCGGGCCTTCGCCTACCAGCCCGCCGACTGGGCTCGCCTGGCCGTCAGCTTTGCTGAGACGGGCGACCTCATCCATCCCCGGCACGAGCGGCGCGAGCCCGGCCTGTCGGACCTGCCGGACCTGCCCATGTCCTATGCCGAGCAGGACCTCTCAGGCTTCGAGGCTTCGGTGCCCTTCCCCATCGGCGAGGGCCTGCAGGGTGAGGAAGACGACGAGCCTGATGCCGCTGCGTCCCCGCCCGTCCCGCCCCCCGTGCGTCGCCGCTTGGCGAGACCGGCCCGAGACTCGACCTAGGCACCCGGATCAGGTCCGATCCGGACGGCGGGGGCTTTTAGGGCAGGGCCGCCTCAATCGCCGCCGCCGCCGCCACCGCGCCGTTTTCGCCCGAAAGACGGTCGGCCAGCGCCTCCGCCCGGCGGAGGGTGTCTGGGTCCATCAGGAGCCTGTGCAACAGACGGGCGACCCGCTCGGGGCGATAGCGGGCGGCCGAGAGCGTCGCGCCGACGCCCAGGTCCGAAATGCGGGCGGCGTTGTCCGGCTGGTCGCCCATGTGGGGCGTAATCAGTTGCGGCCGTCCGGCGTGCAGGGCCTGGCCGGTCGTGCCAATGCCGCCATGATGAATAATCGCCGCGGCGCTGGGGAACAGGAGGGAATGGGGCGCATAGGCAGCGACATGCACGTCGTCTTGGTTTTGCTCACCTTGGGGTTGTACACCGCCACAGCATGGCCGCCGCTTTTCTTGGTCAGTGCCATCGATGGCACGTCCGTCATGCCGTCGCCAAGATAAATGATGTTGCCGAACGGTAT
>JBMOEP010000006.1:0-18310 GCA_049314675.1 Phenylobacterium sp. | reverse complement strand
GTCTCCAACCCCCTGGTGGGTGCCGGGGCCGCCCTTTTGCTCTTCCTCACCAGCGCTGCAGTCCTGATCTCTGTCCTGGGGGATCCCGCGGCGGGCTATCCGCAGGTTCGGGCGACGATCTCGGGGGCCGCGCCGCAGGGCTGGAAATCCGCCGTCACCGCCGGGCGGGCGGCCGGGACCGACCTGGTACGGTCCGAATACAGGCTGACCCGATCCCAGGAACCACCGCCCCTGTCCACCGCGACGGACGCCCTGGCTGCGGCAGGCGTCATGGCTGGAGGTCCGCTTCCGCCGGCCCCCCTGGAGGGGGTCAGCCGCAAGACTGCAGAGGGAATCCTGCCGGTGATCGGCCCTGGAGGCCTGACGCCTGCCCGGGCCTATGCCCGGCCCTTCAAGGCCAGTGGCCGGCCGCGAGTGGCCGTTATCGTCGGCGGCCTGGGCCTGGACCCCGCGACGACCCGCCTCGCCCTGGAGAGCCTGCCGCCCCAGGTCACCCTGGCCTTCTCCCCCTACGCCCCCGGACTGCAGGACTGGATCAACCAGGCCCGAGCCCGCGGCCATGAAGTGCTGCTTGAGGCGCCCATGGAGCCTGAGGACTATCCCGAGAACGATCCGGGCCCCTTCACCCTGCGCGCCCGGGCGCAGCCCGCCGAGACCGTCAAGCGGCTGGAGTGGATCCTCAGCCGGGGGACGGGTTACTTCGGGATCCTGAACCGGATGGGCGAGCGGTTCGTGAAAAGCCCCGAGGGCATGGGCGCCCTGTCCGGAGCCCTTCGAAGCCGGGGGGTGGCCTTCATCGACACGGGCATAGCCTCGACCTCCGGGACCGCCGAGTTCAGGGCCTCTGCGAACCAGGCCCTGGACACGGTCCTTGCGCCTGAGGCGATCGATGAGGCCCTCCTGCGGGTCGAGGCCGCCGCCCTGGCCGGGGGACAGGGGCTGGGAATCGCCCAGGCCTACCCCCTGAGCCTGCGCCAGGTGGCCTCCTGGGCAGGCCAGATCGAAGGTCGGGGCTTCCAGTTGGCGCCAGCCTCCGCCCTGGCCAAGATCCGCTGATGAACCTCGACGACTACCGACCCAACGTCGGACTGGTGCTCTTCGATCTGGAGGGCCGGGTATGGATGGGACGCCGGGTCGAGACCCCACCGCCCTACAACTGGCAGTTCCCGCAAGGGGGCGTCGACGATGACGAAGACCTGGAGGCCGCAGCCCTTCGGGAACTGGAGGAGGAGACCGGGATCACCTCGGTGTCGATCCTCGGCCGGACGCCGGGTTGGCTGGCCTACGACTATCCGATCGCGGCGAAGAGGGGCCGGCGCGGATGGAAGGGGCAGAAGCAGGTCTGGTTCGCCCTGAGATTCGAGGGTGAGGAGACCGAGGTGCGCCTCGACCAGCATCATCCGGTGGAGTTCGACGCCTGGCGCTGGGCACATCTCGCGGAGGCGCCTGAGCTCATCGTACCCTTCAAGAAGCCCGTCTATGCGACAGTCGCCCAGGCCTTCGCGCCTCTCGCCGTCCAGGTCCGGAGCGACTCATGATGCGGCCCTCCACTGTGGTGATGGTCCATGGCGCCTTCTGCGGCGGCTGGGTGTTCGACGATTTTCGAAGGCCCTTTGAGGCCGCAGGCCTGAAGGTCACAGCCCCCGACCTTCGCGGGCATGGCCGGGAGGACCGCCCCGGAGACGTGGCAAACCTGTCCATGGCGGACTATGCGGCGGACATTACTGCGCTCTGCCGCCGGATCGCGGCCGAGGACGGCGGGCCGCCCCTGCTCCTGGGACATTCCATGGGCGGCCTGGTGGCGCAGATGATCGCAGGGCGCCTGCCGCTCGCTGGCCTCGTCCTGCTGGCGCCCTCCGCACCCTGGGGCGTCTTCGGCTCCAGCCTGGAGGAAGCGGTCACGGCGGCGACACTGCCTCTGATGGCGCCCACACCCTTCTCACCGGTAGAGCCGGACCTGTACCTCCTGAAGGGGTTCAGCCTCGACCGACTGACGCCCGGGGCCCGGGAGGCTACGGCGCAGCGGGTTCGACCGGAGAGTGCTCGCGCCATCCTCGAAACCCTGACCTGGTGGTTGGACCCGCTGATGACAACTCGGACGAATCCTCCGCCGTCAGGCCTGGAAAGCCTTGTGATCTCGGGCGGGAAGGACCGCGTCCACCCGCCCGCAACGGTCCGACAGGTCGCCGGACGCCTGGGCGCTGAGTATGTGGAAATGGCCGGCATGAGCCACTGGCTGCCCGGCGAACCCGGCTGGGAAGCGGTGGCGGAACGAATCCTGGACTGGCTGGCAGCCCATCCGGGCCGTGCAGCCGCCTAGAACTTGCGCTCAGAATAGAGGATTTCGCCCATCCCCCACTTGGGGTTGACCTCGGTTCCATCCGGCTTCTTGAGCTGGACGAAGACCAGGCCCGTAGACTCCTTGTCGGTGAAGTACTCCCAGGAGCTCGTGACCCGCATGAAGTCGGTCGGCGGGATGTAGTTGTTCTCGCGCTGGAGACGCAGGCGGGGCTGGTTCAGGTAGGCGAACTTGTCGAGGCCAAGGAGGATCGGCTTCTCACCACCGCTCGTGTAGTTGACGCCCACGCGGCAGACTTCCTTGTTCGAGCCGGGTTCATACACCGTCAGGGTGTAGGGCTTGGTCACCAGGGTCTGGGTGTAGCCAACTTCCTTCCTGTTCCGCTTGAAGCCGGCAGCCGGCGTCGCGAGCTTGGCCAGATCGCCACCCCGCACGAGGGGGACACAGACTGTGCGGATCACATTAAGGATCTGGCCGATCTCCCCATCGGTGGGAAGGGTCTCTACGACCGCGGGCGCAGGAGCAACGGCGACCGGAGCCGCGACAGCCGGAGCCTCAACAGCCGGAGGCACCGGCGTTGCCGGAACGTCCTGGGCCAGGGCCGGAAGGGCGATCGCCGACGCGGCGACGAGGGTCATGACGACGTTGCGCATACTGTTTCCTCGACTCGTATCGTAGGTCGCTCAAACCTGACGGTTCAGGTTTGTCAGACCATTTTGTCTGGATCGTGACGCCTGGCTAGACCTCGACTGCCGACTCCGCCAGTACGGTAAAACCCGCCGGGGTGACATCGGCAAAGCCGCCGCGCACCTCGAACGTCGTAACCTGCCCGCCCCGGTAGAGGCGAAGCTGCCCCTCCCGCAGGGTGGTCATGAAGGGTGTATGCCCGGGCAAAACGCCGAAGTCGCCTTCGGAGCCCGGTGCGTCCACCTGGTCGACCTCGCCGGAAAAGAGCTCACGCTCCGGAGACACCAGCGAAAACTGTAGCTTGCCCGCCATGCCGGTCAGGCTTCCGAGGCCAGTTGCTCGGCCTTGGCCACGGCGTCCTCGATGGTACCGACATTGTAGAAAGCGGCCTCGGGGAGGTGGTCATACTCGCCTTCCACCAGGGCCTTGAACGAGCGGATGGTGTCCTCGAGGCTCACGAAGATACCCGGCATGTTGGTGAACTGCTCGGCTACGTGGAAGGGCTGGGACAGGAACTTCTGGATCTTCCGCGCGCGGGAGACCGTCAGCTTGTCCTCTTCCGACAGTTCATCCATGCCGAGGATGGCGATGATGTCCTTCAGGGCCTTGTACTGCTGCAGGGTCTCCTGGACCCGGCGCGCGACAAGGTAGTGCTCCTCGCCGATCACCAGGGGGTCCATGATCCGCGAGGTGGAGTCCAACGGGTCGACGGCGGGGAAGATGGCCTGGGCGGCGATGTCGCGGCTGAGCACCGTGGTGGCGTCCAGGTGGGCGAAGGAGGTAGCCGGCGCGGGGTCGGTCAGGTCGTCGGCGGGCACGTAGATGGCCTGGACCGAGGTGATCGAACCCTTGTTGGTCGAGGTGATCCGCTCCTGGAGGTTGCCCATCTCGGTAGCCAGGGTGGGCTGGTAGCCCACGGCCGAGGGGATGCGGCCCAGGAGAGCCGACACTTCCGAGCCCGCCTGGGTGAAGCGGAAGATGTTGTCGATGAACAGGAGGACGTCCTTGCCCTCCTGGTCGCGGAAGTACTCGGCCTGGGCGAGGCCCGTCAGGGCGACCCGGGCCCGGGCGCCGGGGGGCTCGTTCATCTGGCCGTAGACCAGGGTGCACTTGGACCCTTCGGTCGAACCGCCGTGCTTACGGGGATCGACGTTCACATTCGACTCGATCATCTCGTGATAGAGGTCGTTGCCTTCGCGAGTGCGTTCACCCACGCCGGCCAGAACCGAATACCCGCCGTAAGCCTTGGCGATGTTGTTGATCAGTTCCTGCATGGTCACGGTCTTGCCCACGCCCGCGCCGCCGAACAGGCCGATCTTGCCGCCCTTGGTGTAGGGGCAGAGCAGGTCGACGACCTTGATCCCCGTAACCAGAATTTCGGCAGAGGTGGATTGTTCGGCGAAGGACGGAGCTTCCCGGTGGATCGGGCTGGTGAAGGTGGTGGCGATCGGACCGGCTTCGTCGATCGGGTCGCCGATGACGTTCATGATGCGGCCCAGGGTGGCCGGGCCCACCGGGACGGTGATGCCGGCACCGGTGTCGACGACGTCCTGGCCACGGGTCAGGCCCTCGGTTGTGTCCATGGCGATGGTGCGGACCGTGTTCTCACCCAGGTGCTGGGCGACTTCCAGAACCAGGCGGAAGGGCTTGCCGGTCCGCTGGTCGGTATTTGAGGTCTCGAGGGCGTTCATGATCGCCGGCAGGTGTCCGACGAACTCAACGTCCACGACGGCGCCAATGACCTGGACAATCCGTCCGTTCGCGACGGCGGACCTAGGCGCGGCCGGCTTTGGCGCGGCCGCCTTCTGCGCGGCAGGTGCCTTTGCCGCCGTGGGCGCTGTGGCCTTGGCGGGAGCCTTCTTGGCGGGGGCCGTCTTTGCAGGGGCCTTGGGGGTCGTAGCCATGGTTTCGGACTCTCTAGGTTAGAGCGCCTCGGCGCCGGAGATGATCTCGATCAGCTCCTTGGTGATCTGCGCCTGGCGGGTACGGTTTTTCAGCAGGTTGAGGGCGGCGATCATGTCGCCGGCAGCACGGGTCGCGTTATCCATGGCTGTCATCTGGGCGGCGAAGAAGCCGGCCTGATTCTCCAGCATGGCTGACAGGACCTGGACGTTGAGATTGCGGGGCAGGAGGGTCTCAAGAATGGCCTCTGCGTCCGGCTCGTATTCATAACTGGCGCCCTGAAGATCGACGACGCCGGATCCGCTGACCTGGGCAGGGATCATCTGCTGGAAGGTCGGTGTCTGGGTGACGACGGACTTGAACTTGGAATAGGCCAGGGAGACCACGTCAACCTCCCCCGCCTCAAACATGGCCGCGACCTTCTGGCCAACGGACTCAGCGACCGCCAGGGAGGGGCTCGCGCCCACCTCGAAGCTTTCCACGAACCGATCGCCATAGAGGCGCTTCAGCTGATCGCGCGCCTTCTTGCCCAGGGTGATGATCTTCACATCCTTGCCCTCGGCAATGAGGGTGGAGATCCGTTCCCGGGCCATGCGGACGATGGAGGAATTGAAACCGCCCGCCAGACCGCGGTCAGAGGTGGCAACGATAACCAGTTGTTTCACGTCCTGGCCGGTGCCGACGAGGAGCTTGGGTGCCCCGTCGCCGGATACACCCGCCGCCAGATTGGCGATGACGGAAGCCATGCGCTCGGCATAGGGGCGAGCGCTCTGAGCGGCCTGTTGGGCGCGTCGCAGCTTGGCGGCGGCGACCATTTGCAGCGCCTTCGTGATCTTTTGCGTGGATTCCACGCTCTTGATCCGATTGCGCATCTCCTTGAGGCTGGCCATCTCCTGAAAACTCCGCCGTTTCTTTAGGCGAAGGTCGAGGTGAAGGCTGCAAGGGCGCTCTTCAGCTGGTCTTCGAGGGGACCGCTGAGCGCCTTCTCAGTACGGATTGCATCCAGGATCGCCTGGTGCTTGCCGTGCAGGAAGGCGAGCAGTTCGGCTTCATAACGGCCGACCTGGGCGGTCGGAATGCCGTCGAGGTAGCCGCGGGTGCCCGCGTAAATGACTGCAACCTGCTCTTCGACGGTCTGCGGCGAATACTGGGGCTGCTTCAGAAGCTCGGTGAGGCGTTCGCCGCGCGCCAGCTGGCGCTGGGTTGTTGCGTCGAGGTCAGAGCCGAACTTGGCGAAGGCGGCCAGTTCGCGGTACTGGGCGAGCTCGCCCTTGATCGGGCCGGCGGCGGTCTTCATGGCCTTGATCTGGGCCGACGAGCCCACCCGGCTCACGCTGATGCCGACGTTCACGGCGGGGCGGATGCCCTGGAAGAACAGGTCGGTCTCCAGGAAGATCTGACCGTCGGTGATGGAGATCACGTTGGTCGGGATGTAGGCCGACACGTCGTTGGCCTGGGTCTCGATGATCGGCAGTGCCGTCAGGGAGCCGGAGCCATTCTCGTCATTGAGCTTGGCGGCGCGCTCGAGCAGGCGGGAATGCAGGTAGAAGACGTCGCCAGGATAGGCTTCCCGGCCCGGCGGGCGGCGCAGAAGCAGGGACATCTGGCGATAGGCGACGGCCTGCTTGGACAGGTCGTCGTAGATGATGACGGCGTGCATGCCGTTGTCACGGAACCATTCGCCCATGGCGCAGCCGGCGAAGGGGGCGAGGAACTGCAGCGGGGCCGGCTCGGACGCCGTCGCCGCGACGACGATGGTGTACTCAAGGGCACCGCGCTCTTCCAGGGTCTTGACGATCTGGGCGACGGTCGAGCGCTTCTGGCCGATGGCGACATAGATGCAGTAGAGCTTGGCGCTCTCATCATCGCCGGCATTGATCGACTTCTGGTTGAGGATGGCGTCGATGGCCACGGCGGTCTTGCCGGTCTGACGGTCTCCGATGATCAGTTCGCGCTGACCGCGACCGACCGGGATCAGGGTGTCGATGGCCTTCAGGCCGGTCTGCACGGGCTCGTGCACGGACTTCCGCGGAATGATGCCCGGCGCCTTCACGTCCACCCGGCGGCGCTCGGCCACGTTCTTGATCGGGCCCTTGCCATCGATAGGCTCGCCCAGGGGGTTAACGACCCGGCCCAGCAGGCCCCGGCCGACCGGCACGTCCACGATCTCGGAGAGGCGGCGGACCTCATCGCCCTCGGCGATGGCCCGGTCCTCGCCGAAGATCACGACGCCGACATTGTCGCGCTCGAGGTTCAGGGCCATGCCCTTCACCCCCGCCTTCGTGAACTCGACCATCTCGCCGGACTGGACATTGTCCAGGCCGAAGACACGGGCGATGCCGTCACCGACGGACAGGACCTGCCCGACATCGGACACGTCGGCATCCTGGCCGAAGTTGGCGATCTGGGACTTCAGAATGGCCGAGATTTCGGCAGCGCGGATATCCATGGCTTACGCTCTCTTGAGGGCGAACTTGAGGGAATCGAGCTTCGAGCGAAGCGAAGCATCGAAGAGTTTGGAGCCGACCCGGACGCGGATGCCGCCGAGAAGGGCAGGATCGACGCGGGTCTCGATCTCGGGGGCCTTGCCCAGGGCGGCCTGGAGCGCCTCGGCGACGCCCTTGGATTGGGCGGCGGTCATCGGGGCAGCCGTGGTGACCACGGCGGCTACGGCCCCGCGGGCGGCCGCGTGCAGGGCCTCGAAAGCGGCGACGGCTTCAGGAAGGGCAGCGGCGCGGCCATTGCCTGCCAGGAGGCCGAGGAACTTCTGTGTGGTCTCTGAGAACTTCGCCTTAGCGGCGAGGGCGGCCAGGGCCCTGGCCTTGTCCGCGGCGGTGAAGGCGGGAGACGCCAGAAGCGACCTCAGGTCCGCCGAGTCCGCGCGCATCCGACGCAGGGCCGCGATGTCAGCCGCGACGGCCGGAAGGGTCCCGGTTTCGTTCGCAAGATCGAACAGGGCCCGGGCGTAACGGTCGCCCACATCTGAAGTCCTGGAATCGTCCGCCACTTGCTCCGCCCGCCAGATGCGTGTGTCACAGACGTCGGAAGAGGGTTCCGACAGCTAAAGGCTTAAAAGCGCTTGGAAAAGCGCAAACACCGCAGGTCCCTTTCAGGACCCCCGGCTCGAAGCCGCGCGTCTGTTATCATGTGCCCTTCGGCGCCGCAACCGAAGGCGCAAGGCAGAACCCCCATCACGCCGCGGGAAGACTGAAGACGCCGGAGCCGACGGCGATCATGCGACCGTCGGAGGCCATCAGGCGGGCCCTCACAAAGGCCAGGCTCCGGGTGCGGCGGTCGACCCACGCCTCAAGTTCGCCCGCCTGCGCCGATCCCCAGGCAGGCCCGAAGTCGAGGGAAAGGGAAACGGCGCGAAGACCGCTTCCCGCGAGCTCCGATAGCCGTCCCTGAATGATGGCGGCGACCCCTGCGGGATCGGGAGGCACGGGTGCGACCTGGGTGAAGTCCGGGTTCATGGCCTGGCCTCATGCCAAGGCCCGGCGGGGATGAAAAGGGGCTTTCGGGGGACCGGCGCAATCCAGTCGCGCGAGTCACTGGCCTGATGTATGCCTCGGGCGGTTCAGCGCGGGCGCGCAGATCGGTCCGGAGACCCACGGCCATGGCCAGATCCGACTCCAGACAGGGGCCGCCCCGGCGGAGGCGGTCCTTCCTCCAGGGCCTCGTCTACTGGAGCGCCGTGCTCTGCGTCTGGGGCCTCATATTCGGGCTCGCCTTCCTCGCAGTCTTCGCCGCCGACCTGCCAGACACCTCAAGCCTGGACGCCCCTCGCCGCCAGCCTTCCGTCTCCTACCTGGACCGTTCAGGCGCACTGGTCTCCGTGCGGGGCAGCCAGTACGCGCCGCCCGTCGACCTGGACAAGCTGCCGCCCTACGTGCCGGCCGCCTTCGTCGCCATCGAAGACCGCTGGTTTTACTGGCACTACGGTTTCAACCCCTGGGGCATCGTCCGGAGCCAGGTGTACAACCTGACCCACCGGGGCGGCCCCCTTAGGGGCGGATCGACGATTACCCAGCAGCTGGCCAGGAACCTCTTCCTGACCATGGACCAGACCTATCGCCGCAAGGCGCAGGAACTGGTGCTGGCCGTCTGGCTGGAGACGAAGTTCACCAAGAAAGAGATCCTCGCCCTCTACCTGAACCGGGTCTATTTCGGTGCCGGAGCCTACGGGATCGAGGCGGCCTCCCAGCGCTATTTCGGCAAGCCCGCCGAGCAGCTGACCCTCGGCGAGAGCGCCCTCCTGGCCGGCATGATGAAGGGGCCCTCCCGCTACAGCCCGGTCTCGTCGGCGGACCGCGCGGCCCGTCGGGCGACGGTGGTGCTCGACGAGATGGTGCGCTCCCGCGCCATCACGCCCCAGCAGAGGGCGGAAGCCATCCGGATACCGGTCCGGGTGAATCCCACCCTGGCAAGCCAGCGGGCCCAGTACTTCACGGACTGGGTGGACGATCAGGTCCGCCGGCTTGTGGGTGAGCCGACCGAGGACCTCGTCGTGGAAACGACCCTTGATCTGCCGATCCAGATTTCAGCCGAGCAGGCGCTGGCGTCGGGCATCGCCGGGGCCCGGGGAGAGGGCGTGCAGCAGGGCGCTCTGGTGGCGCTCGACGGCGAGGGCCGGGTCCGCGCCTATGTGGGCGGGATCGACTACGAGGACAGCCAGTTCGACCGCGCCTCTAATGCCCGGCGCCAGGCGGGATCGGCCTTCAAGCCCTTCGTCTACCTCACCGCCATCGAGCGCGGCCGGACGCCCGAGACCCCGGTGGTCGACGAGGCGATCCGCATAGGCTCCTGGGAGCCCAAGAACTACGCCGGGACCTTCCTGGGCCCGATCACGCTCCAGACCGCCCTCGCCCAGTCTGTGAACACCGTCGCGGCCAGGCTCGCCAACGAGGTCGGGACCGGAAATGTGGCGGCCACCGCACGCCGCCTCGGGATCCGTTCGCCGATCCAGCTCGACCCCTCCATGGCCCTGGGCGCCGTCGAGGTCAGCCCGCTCGAGATGGCCCAGGCCTATGCGCCCTTCGCCAATGGCGGCTTCCTGGCACCGGCCTGGGCGATCGAGCGGGTGCGGACCGCAGGCGGCAAGGTGCTCTACGACCGCTCGGTGGCCCGGCCGGCGCGAACCCAGGTCATCGGCTCGCCCGCCCTGCCGCAGATGAACCAGATGCTGCGCCAGGTCATCTCTGCCGGAACAGGGACCCGGGCCCGGGTTCCCGGATACGACCTGGCGGGCAAGACCGGCACGACCAGCGACTACAGGGACGCCTGGTTTGTCGGCTATACCGGCGGCTTCGTCGCCGCGGTCTGGCTCGGCCGGGATGATAACACCACCATGCGCAAGGTCACGGGCGGCGGCGCGCCGGCGGGGGTCTGGCAAGGCTTCATGTCGCGGACACTGCCGAGGCTCCGGGCCGAGCCCATCCCAGGGGGGCTGGCGCCGCCCGCCTCCGGGGGAGACCCCATCGGGGACCTTCTGGACCCCCCCGCTTCGCCCCCTGTCGGGCCCGATGCGGAGCTGGCCCCGGCCCCGGGACAAGCCCCTGTTCAGGCTCCCGTCCCGCCGTCCCCACAGGCCGCGCCCGCAGCCGCGACGCCGGCTCAGACCCCAGGGCCCCCGAGGGCGTGAAGCCGAGGTCCCTCGCGCCTCAGCCACTCCCGGTGCGGCGCAGGATCACCGACCAGGTTCCGGACCAGGGCCCAGAAAGCCGGCCCGTGATTGGGCTGGAGTATGTGGGCGCATTCATGGGCTGCGACGTAGTCGGCCACCGGAGCCGGCGCGAGGGCCAGCCTCCAGACGTAACGGACCGAAGGCGGCGACGCCCCCCGTGCGGGGGAGCAGGACCCCCAGCGGGTGCGGGCGTCGTTGACGGAGACCGTGGGAAGCGGTGCCCCCAGGGCTTCGCAGTGCCGGGCTGTAAGCGACCGGAAGCCGGTCAGGGCCTCACGCTTCAGGGTTCGCACCACAGCGCGGGCAAAGACCTCTCCATCTCCTGAAGCGTGGAGCTCCAGGGCACCGTCGGCGGCGTCGACGAGGCGCGTGCGGCCCCCAGCCGCCGCCAGCCGGCAGGTCCGACCGAAGACAGAGAGCTCGACACCCGGCACGAGGGGCGAGGGCGAAGGTGTCGACGCCAGGCGCGTCCGGATCCAGCCTGCCCGGCTACGGGCGAAGCGTGCGGCCTCGGTGAGCCCCCGTAGGTCCGGCGCCGTGGCGATCACCTCTCTCCGGGCCCGGTCGAGGCGAAGGGCGATTCGCCGGGACCGCGGGTTGACCCGTAAGCGAACGGGCAGGCCTTCCACCTCGATGAGGTCGCCGTCGGCAGGCGAGCGCCCGAAGCGGAACACCCCCGGTCGCCTCAGCCCGCCGAAGCGGTGACCCGGGCTTCCTGCCGGGCGATGAAGGCCGCCACCCGGGGATAGATCTCCTCGCGGAAGCGCCGGCCGTTGAAGACCCCATAATGCCCCACATGCGGCTGGATATAGTCCTCACGCAGGTCATCAGGCAGGCCCGTGCACATGGCGTGGGCGGCCTGGGTCTGGCCGATGCCGGAAATGTCATCGAGCTCGCCCTCGACCGTAAGCAGGCCGATGTCGGTGATGGCAGAGGGCTGGACAGCCCGACCGTCGTGCACCAACTCACCCCGGGGCAGGAGGTACTGCTGGAAGACGACGTCGACCGTCTGCAGGTAGAATTCCTCGGTCAGGTCCAGGACCGAAAGGTACTCGTCGTAGAACTCCAGGTGCTTGTCGGCGGAGTCCCCGTCACCGTCCATCAGGTCCTGAAGGTACTTCAGGTGGGCGTCCTGGTGACGCTCCATATTCATCGACATGAAGGAGTAAAGCTGGACGAAGCCCGGATAGACCCTCCGGCCCGCCCCTGCAAAGGGCATGGGCACGGTGCTGATCATGTTCGACTTGAACCAGGCGAAGGGGCGCTCCTCGGCGAGCTTGTTGGTCACTGTCGGCGAGAACCGGGCGTCGAGGGGAGATCCCATGAAGGTCATGGACGCTGGACGGGCGTCTTCTCCGTCCTCGGACATGAGCGCGGCAGCAGCCAGGACAGCCGGTCCCGGCTGGCAGACGGCGACGACGTGGCAGCGCGGCCCAAGCCGGCGGAGCAGGGTCCTCACATGATCGAGGTAGTCGTGGAAGTCGAACCGGCCCTCCAGGAGCGGAACGTCCCGCGCGTTCGACCATTCGGTGATGAAGACCTCATGGTCCTGCAGGAAGGTCTGGACCGTATCCCGGAGCAGGGTCGCATAGTGGCCGGAGAGCGGCGCGACGATCAGCACTGCGGGCTCGGCGGCCGTCCGTCCCGCGCGGCGAAGATCCAGGGGATCGCGGGCGAAGTGGGTCAGGCGGACCCAGGGGTCGGCCCAGGCCTGCACCTGCCGGACCTGGACGTCGACCTCGCCAATCCGGACGCTGTCGATCCCCCACTCGGGCCGGCCATAGCGGCGGGTAAGGTTGGAGAAGAGGTCCGCGGATGCAAAAAGCCGGCGCCCTACAGGAGACTCGCGGGCTGGGTTGAGCGGCGAGTTCCAGTAGGCCCGTGTGGCGCGGGCGGCTGCCCTCAGCGGCGCGGCAGCGTAGTATCCGGCTTCGTAGAGGGTGTAGAGCATGGTCCGCCGTTGATGTTGCAGCGCACCATAACACGCCTATGCAGCGCGGATGTCCAGCCTTGCGTCCCTAGCCCCGCTTCATGGCGTCGCGAATCTGGCCCGCGAGGTCCTCGGGCGACATGCCGTAGGGCAGGACCCGGGCAAACCGCCCGGACGGATCCATGAGGTAGCTGATCGAGGAATGGTTGATCAGGTAAGCGTCGCCCTCGCCTTCCTTCTGGTAGAAGACCTTGTAGGCGCGGGCGACGACCGCGACCTGTTCGGGCGTTCCAGTCAGGCCGACGACCCCCTTGGGGAAGGCCGGGTTCGCGAGGTAGGCACCCACCTTCGCCGGGGTATCGCGCCCAGGATCCACCGAGATGAAGATGATTCTGACCTTGTCCTTGTCCCTGCCCAGGAGGTCGAGGGTCCGGCCCAGGGTGTCCAGGGTCGTCGGGCAGACGTCCGGGCAGAAGGTGAAGCCGAAGAAGATGATGTTCCAGCGGCCCTCGAGGTCCTCCTGGGTGAAGGGCCGGCCAGAGGTATCCACCAGGGTGAAGGGACCGCCTGGCCCCCCCTGCGCCATCGCGGGTGCCGATGGCCGACGCGCGCCGATCTGCACCGCCAGGAGGGTCAGTGCCGCCACGGCAAAGATGGCGACCAACCCGCGCAGGATCCACTTCAGAGACATGCTGGGCCTTCCGCGTTCAGGATGAACCACTGGACTACAGCGTAAGCCCCGACGGTTCCAGCGCCTCGGGCCGGTTCCCACTTATCGGAACAGGATCTGGCAGCGTGAGGCGCCTTGCGCCGGGGAAGGCGAATTGCGAGGATTCCCCAAGGTCTGGTCCTGCGAGCAGCGCTCATGAGTACTCCCGACACCAGCACGACCGACACCGCAGACGCCGAGCCGCCGGAGGTCCGGGGCGACCTTCTCCTGGTGGATGATGATGCACTTCACGCCCTGCGCATGGCCAGGGGGCTGGAGGCGCGCGGCTTCCAGGTGACCTGCGCGGGCAGCCTGGCCGAGGCGTCGACCCTTATTGAGGCGCGTGCACCCGGCTTCGCCGTGCTGGAAATGCGGCTTGTCGACGGAACCGGCCTGTCCCTGATCGAGGCCCTTCTGGGCCGGCGGCCTGACGCCCGGGCTGTGGTGCTCACCGCCTTCGGCGCCATTGCGAGTGCCGTCGCCGCCATCCGGCTCGGGGCGGCTGACTACCTTACAAAGCCGGCGGATCCAGACGACCTGGCCTCGGCCTTGCTGGGGGAGGCACCGCCTGGCGGCCTGGTCCTGCGGCCGATGACGGCCGACCGGGCGCGCTGGGAACACATCAACAGGGTTTATGAGTTGTGTGGCCGCAATGTCTCGGAGACGGCGCGCAGGCTGGGGCTTCACCGGCGGACCCTGCAGCGGATCCTGGCCAAGAGGGCACCCCGCTAAAACAGCTTCCTGAGATCTTGGCCTCAGATCTCGAGGTTGACGGCCAGCACGCCCCCGGCGCGCAGGGCGGCCAGGCGGGCGAAGGCGATGGTCAGCGCCTTGCGCCGGCCCCCGGCGAGGGGCGATAGCGGCGCCTCGCGGACCAGGACGCCGCCGAATCCGTCGCAGACCAGCAGACCCGGGTCGTCAGGCAGGATGTGCTGGGGGAATTCCGGCGCTACGGCGAAGGCGAAACGGTCGCAGAAATCCAGGTAGTCCCTCCACTTCCGGTCTACCCGGTAGTCCTCGATCGACGACTTGACCTCGGCGATGAACAGTTCGCCGCGGGGGGAAATCGCCATCAGGTCCGCCCGGCGCGCGTTGGGCAGGGTGACCTCGGCGAGGGCGACATACCCCAGGCCCCTGAGGGCGCGTACGGCGCCCCGGGTCACCGCCACAGTGACCTCTGGCCGCGTCACGGCGGCGGGGTCAGTGAGGGGCTGGGAGGGGGAATTCAAGGGCTGAGACATCATAGCCCAGTTGGCGGATACGGCTGACGGCCTGGGTCCGGGCTGCCGCGTTCAGGATGGGTTTCTGGGCCATGAGCCAGAGATAGCGGCCGTTGGGGGTGCCGAGAAGCAGCCAGCCCTGGTCGGCCCGACTTTCGAGGACCCAGTACTCCACGTTCAGGACGCCGCCGAAATAGCTCAGGCGGATTCGCCCATTGGTGGAGGGATCGGAGATCCTGGCCTGGGCCTTCCACTGGGTGGGCCGCGAGGCGAGCGTCCCGCGATGGCAGGTCTGGATCACCGAATAGCCCGTGGCGGTGCGCAACCAGTCAGAGGTCCCGCCCTGGCAGTCTTTCTGGATCTTGTTGGGAAGACGGGCGACCTCGTACCAGCGCCCGGCAATGCGCCCGATCTCGATCTTCTGGGTCGGCGGACGGATATCGGCCGCAAGGGCGGGTACGGGTCCGGCGCACACGACTGTCGCAATCAGGATGCCAAGAAGCTGCCGGAAGGGTTGGGAGCCTTTCATATGGGCCGTTTAACCGGAATCCGCAGGGTGGAGAAGATACCCGCCGTCACCGCGCCTCAATGCGGTCGATCTGTTCGTCGGACAGGCCGAAGTGATGGCCGATCTCGTGGACCAGGACGTGGCTTACGAGTTCCGCGAGGGTGACGTCACCCCGGTCTGCCCACTCGTCAAGCAGGGGACGCCGGAAAAGGAAGATCCACGAAGACTCCGGCGCGGGACCCAGGATCGACCTCTGAGCGATGTCTACACCCTGGTAGAGGCCCGTGAGCTCGAAGGGATCCTGGATGCCCAGGGCGTCCAGGACCTCCTCATCCGGGAAGTCGTCCACCCGGAAGAGCACCTCCCCCGCCAGCCGGCGAAAGGCCTCCGGCAGTTCGGCGAAGGCCGCCTCTGCCAGGCGGGCGATGTCATCAAGGGAGGGGGCGAGGGAGGCGACAGGGCCCGGGGCTCCGCCCTCGTCACTCATCGGCGATCACCCGGTCGGGGTCCTCGGGCGCACGGACCTCGAAGAGGCCAATGTCGAGGGGTTGCTGGGGTCGCACCGGTCGCAGGGGCTGCCGGGAAAAGGCGTTGAGGTCGTCGCCGGAGATTTCCACATTCCCGCGGCGGCGGACATGCCGGGCCTGGGCCAGGAGATGGGCCGGCGCATGGGAGGCGGGACGCCAGAAATCCACCTGGAGTCGCCAGACCGTAGGCGGCGGTGGTGGCGGCGCGGGCCAGCGGCGCTCGCCCTCGGCCAGGGGCCTTGCCGGGGGGGGCGGCCGGGCACCTTCAAAGACCTCCACGGTCTGGACCACGGCGGGATCGGGCGGCGAAGGTGCCCCGGCGCTGAGCCGCGCCAGGAGTTCAAGGGCCGCTTCCCGGGTCGGGCAGGGCGGACCGACCCGCTCGGAGGTGAAGACCACAGCCTCCCCCGCCAGGGCCTCGGCCTCCCGGGCGCGGGCGGCGTGGCCCCTGGGCATGCCAAGAGCGGACTCGCCGTCGTTCGCCAGGGGGTAGAGCAGGGGTGCCATGGACGCATCATCGCCCAGAATCAGGCTTCGGCCTATGCTGACAGAATGATTCGCCCGCGCCGGGCGAAAACCTGTGATCCCGCCCATGACCGGTGATGGCCTGATCCTGTCCGCCACGGCCGGCGCCGTCCTACTGGCGCTGTGCTCCGGCGTCTGGACATTGGGCGTCCGGCGCCGCGCGGACCGGCAGATCGCATCCCTGGAAGGTGAGATCGAAACCCTGAAGGCCGGTGCCGAGGCGGCCCAGGCTTCGGCCGAGGCCTTCGACTCCGCCCTGCTGGCCGTCGAGGACGGTCGCGCCTTCCTGGCCTCCGGAGACGAGAGCCTTGCCGCCTGCGCCATCGCCCTGGGTGCCGGCGCGGAACCTCAGGCCGTGGTGGCGGCCCTGATGCGGGCCGACCCCGACCACGCCCTGCGCCTCCGGGCTCTGTTCGAGCGCGGTGAGAGCTGCGGCTTTGAGGTGCGCGGGCCCTCGGGGGTCGTGACAGTCGAGGGCCGCGCCGCCGGGGCCCTGGCCTGGCTCCGCCTCTCCGCCGGGGCGGCTGGGGCCAGGGGGCTGCCGCCCTCCCCCAGGTTCGCAGCCTTCCTCAACGCCCGCAGCGGGCCGGCCTGGATCGCCAGCGCCGACGGACGGCCGGTCTGGGCCAACTCCGCCTGGCTCGAGGCCGTTGGTGCCGCCGACGTCGAATCCGCGGCTGAAAGAGGCCTCAACCTGGATCCCGCCGCCGACGCCCTGGCCATCGAGGCCGCCAACCTGGCCCAGAGCCGGGACCTGGTGCGTTGGGTCAGCCTGGGTGGCCGCCGGCGGGCCCTCAGGCTGACCGCACGCCCCCTGGAGGGCGGTGGCGTCGGCGTCTGGACAGAGGATGTCACCGAGGCCGAGGAACTGCGTGAGGCCCTGCGGCGCAATGTCGAGGCCCACGACGAGACCCTGAACCACATCGCCGACTCCGTCGCCATCTTCACCCCGTCCCGACGACTGGACTTCCACAACACCGCCTTCGCCGAGATGTTCGGCCTCGAGCCCGCCTGGCTGGCCGAGCGGCCGACCCATGGCGAGGTCCTCGACCGGCTGCGCCAACGCCGCCGCCTGCCGGAGACGGCGGACTACGCCCGCTGGAAGGCGGCGGAGCTCGAGCGCTACAGCCAGCTCGACTCCGCCCCGGATGAGCTCTGGAGCCTACCGGATGGCCGCACCCTGAGGGTGGTTCGCCAGTCCCACCCCCTTGGCGGCATCGTCCTGCTCTTCTCGGACATCACCGGCGAGCTTCGGCTCAAGGCCCAGTACAACAGCCTGATCCAGGTTCAGCAGGCCACCCTCGACAAGCTGAACGACGCCGTCGCGGTCTTCGGATCGGATGGGCGCCTGCGGTTGCACAACGAGGCCTTCGAGCGGTTCTGGAACATTCCCCACCAGGCCCTGGGCGAGGTGATGGACTTCGAGGGGGTGGTCGAGCTCTGCCTGCCTCGCCTGCATGACCAGGGATTCTGGCGCGAGATGAAGGGACGGGTGGCCGACACCGACCCTGCCGCGCGGGCGCCCGCCGCCGGCGAAGTCCGCACCTCGGACGGCCGGATCGTGGCCCACCAGTCCCGACCCCTGCCGGACGGGGCGACCCTCATCGCCTTCACCGACGTCACTGACGCGCGCCGTCTCGAGCGGGCCCTCGCCGACCGCAGCGCCGCGCTGGCGGAGGCCGAGCGGCTCAAGCGGGACTTCGTGGGCAACGTCTCCTACGAGCTGCGGACGCCGCTGACGACGATCATCGGCTATTCCGAACTGCTGGAGGGGCTCGGCGAGCAACTGCCCGGCCGGGCGCTCGATCACGCCGGAGCGATTCGCCAGGCGGCGGAACATCTGGGCCGGTCCATCGACGACGTTCTGGACATGGCGCAGATCGACGCCGGGGAGATGGCGCTCGATCTCGAGGACGTGAACGTCGCCCGCCTCCTGGAGGCGGCGGCGGTGCGGTGGTCAGACGCGGCGGAGGCGGCGCAGGTCAGGCTGGTGGCGGAATGCCCCGACGGCCTCGGCCTGATGCGAGGCGACCCCCGGCGGCTGGCGCAATTGCTCGACCACCTCATCGTGAACGCCCTGGGCCAGACTCCGAAGGGCGGTCGCATCACCCTGGGCGCCCGCCGCACCCTGGGCGAGGTCCAGGTCCAGGTGACCGATACCGGGCGCGGCATTCCCTTCCACGTCCAGGCCAACATCTTTGATCGCTTCGTCGGTCGCGAACGGGGCGGGCCAGGCCTCGGCCTTGCCCTGGTAAAGGCCCTGGTCGAGCTCCATGGCGGCTGGGTGGCCCTGGAGAGCGAGCCCGGTTCCGGTGCGACC
>JBMOEP010000005.1:0-19315 GCA_049314675.1 Phenylobacterium sp. | reverse complement strand
GACGGCCCGGCCATGCTCGCGCTCGAGCTCCCACTTCGGGGTGCGGACATAGCGGTTGCGATAGGTCACCTTGCCGCCGTCGATCCGGAAGGCGTGGACCATCCCGTCGCCGGTGAACCAGTGGTAGTGCGGATCCAGGGGATCAAACTGGGGATTGGGACCCGTGCGGTAGAGCGTACCCTCAAGGCCCGCCGGGATCTCGCCCACCACCTCGAGATCAAAGTCATCCTCGGACCGGAGCGGAGCGAAGTTTCCGTTCAGGTAGGGATTGCCGCGGGTCTTCTCGCTCATCGGGGTCTCGCCTCAGCCGGATTACGTTGTAAAGTGGTGAACCTTCCAGCGTCGAGACGCAAGTCCGGCGACGCCGGGGCTTGGAGACCGCATGCCGCGCATACTGTCGGACGCCGACGTCGCTGATTTCCGCGCCCGCCTCTGCGCAGCGGCGGAGGACCAGTTCGCTGAGCACGGAATAGAAGCGGTGACCATGCGCCAGCTGGCTGCCGCCCTCGGGGTCAGCCCGATGACGCCCTATCGCTATTTCCGTGACAAGGACGAGATCATCGATGCGGTCCGGACGAGCGCCTTTGACCGCTTCGCCGACGCCCTGGAGGCGGCCTTCGAGGCGCATGGTGATCCCGCAGAAAGGTCGATCGCCGTCGGAGCGGCCTATCTGGATTTCGCCGTGAACAATCCCCGGGCCTACGCCCTGATGTTTGACCTCAAGGACGTGAAGGCACCCCCCTCCGAGGGCCTGCTGGCGGCGGGGCTGCGCGCCCGGGACTGTCAGGTGCGACATGTGCAGGGCCTGATCGACGCCGGCCTGATTACCGGCGACGCCGAAGACCAGGGCCACGTCTTCTGGGCCAGCGTCTACGGTTTCGCGGGGCTCGTCCTGATGGGACAGATCTCGCCGGAGGAGGGCCGGCGCCTGCACCGCCTGGCCTCCCGGAACGCCATCACCAACGGCGCCCCTTGACCTCGCCACCGGCAGGCGGTGGAGATGCGCCACCGCCAAGCTTGCCGGAGATTTGCCATGCCCACGCCCTTTGAAGTCCGCTGGAGCGAGCCCGAAGTCGAGGCCGTCCTCGCCCAGGTGCGCACCTATCCCTGGCCCATCGCCCCGGAGGTCGAGGACGGTTGGGCCTATGGCTGCGACGGTGCCTGGCTTAAGTCCCTCTGCGCCTACTGGGGGGATGGCTTCGATTGGCGGGCGGCGGTCGCCGACCTGAACCGGTTCCCGCAGTTCACGGCCAGGGTCGGGGACTTTGACCTGCACTACCTGCATGTGGTCGGCGAAGCGGGGGGCAAGCGGCCCCTGCTCATCACCCACGGATGGCCGGGCTCGCACTTCGAGTTCTGGGGTGCCATCGAGAAACTCGCCTTTCCCAGCCGTTTCGGCGGGGACCCGGCGGACGCCTTCGACCTGGTCATCCCCTCCCTGCCCGGCTTCGGATTCTCCTCAAAGCCGAAGCGGCCGGTCGGGCAGAAGGCCACGGCGGCCCTGTTCAACCAGTTGATGACTGAGGTCCTGGGCTATCAGACCTATCTCGCCCAGGGCGGCGACTGGGGCGGCCTCGTCACCTCCTGGCTGGGTCGCAACCATGGCGACAGCGCCCGGGCCATCCACCTGAACATGATCGGCTTCCGGCCCAACGGAGGTCCGACCTCGGAGGCTGAGATCGCCTGGATCACCCGCCAGGGGCAGATGATGGAACTGATGGGCGCCTATTTCCGCCTTCAGTCTTCCAGGCCCCAGTCCATCGCCTGGATGGCGGCGGGCAATCCCGTGGGCCAGGCAGCGTGGATCGCCGAGCGTTTCCACGACTGGTCGGACCTGTCTGTGAAGACCCTGGACCAGGCCTATTCCCGGGACCAGCTGCTGACCAACATCATGATTTATGTGATGACCGGCAGCTTCACGACCGGCGCCTGGTACTACCGCGGCCTGATCGAGGAAGGCGGCGTCGCCTTCAAGCCGGGCGAAAGGTGCGAGACCCCGACGGCCTTCGCCAACTTCCCGGGCGAGCCCCTCTATTCCGCACCGCCGCGGAGCTGGGCCGAGCGGGCCTACAACATCGTCCGGTGGAGCGAGATGCCCCGGGGCGGACATTTCGCCGCCATGGAGGAGCCCGACCTCTACGTGGACGAAGTCCGGGCCTGGGCCCGCGAAGTGGGCTGAGGCCAGCCATGGCGCGCTACGACTTCGCCTCGGACAATACGGCTTCGGCCGCGCCGGAGGCGATGGAGGCCCTGGTCCGGGCGAATGGAGCCGGCTTCACGCCCGGCTACGGGGCCGACCCAGTCACGGCGGCGGCCGCGGACGCCGTGCGCGCCCTTCTGGACTCCGACGCCGAGGTCCGTTTCGTCGCCTCGGGTACAGTGGCCAACGCCATCTGCCTCGCCGCCCTGGCGCGCCCATTTGAGTCCGCGCTCGCACACCGTCATGCCCATGTCCTGACCGACGAGACCGGCGCGCCGGGCCTGTTCGGACACGGCGTTGGGCTGACCGGACTGGATGGGGCCTCGGGCCGGATCGACCTTGCGGGGCTTGAGGCGGCCCTGGCCGAGCCCGAAGTCTCACACCGCCAGCCCCCCGCGGCCCTGTCCCTGACCCAGGCTACGGAATACGGGGCGGTCTATCCAGGAGCCGACCTCGAGGCCCTCTGCGCCCGGGCCAAGGCCGCCGGGCTCGGCGTCCACCTGGACGGTGCCCGGCTAGCCAACGCGGCCGCCGCCGGCTTCGACGTGAGGCGGATCGGCCCCATGGGGGTCGACCTGCTGGTCCTCGGAGGCGCCAAGTCCGGCATGCCGCCCTGCGAGGCCATCGTGATCTTCAACCGCGGCCTGGCCCGGCGCTTTGACGCCCGCCTCAAGCAGTCGGGGCAGCTGGCCTCCAAGGGCCGGTTCCTCGCCGCCCCCTTCCTGGGGATGCTGGCCGAAGGCGCCTGGGCCCGCAGGGCGGCCCACGCCAACGCCATGGCGGCCCGGCTGGCGGCCGCCTGCCCATTCCCCCTCGCCCACCCGGTCGAGGCCAACGGGGTCTTCGTGCACATGGACGAGGACCGGCTCGAGGCCCTCAGGTCAGAGGGCTGGTTCGTCTACCGTTTCCTGGACGGGACCGTGCGCTTCATGTGCTCGTGGGCGACCACGACGGAGGCGGTGGACGAAATCGCCGCCGCCCTCCGCCGGATCGCCTGAGGCTCAGACCACGAAGTGGGCCAGGCGTCCCCGGATGATGGATTCGGCCTCGGTGACGATGCGCGAGATGAGCTCGGCGCAGGTCGGGATGTCGTGGATCAGGCCCTGGACCTGCCCCGCCGACCAGATGCCGTGGTCGGGATCGCCGGTCTCGTAGACCACCCGGCCGCGGGTGCCGGCCACCAGCTCGCGGACGTCCTCGAACTTGGCGCCCGAACGCTCCAGCTCCACCACCTGGCGGCTGATGTCGTTGCGCGCCACCCGCGAGGTGTTGTGCATGGTGCGGAAGATGAGGTCTGTGGCGCGCTCATCATTCTCGACGATCTGGCGCTTCACGTTCTCGTGGATGGGGCTTTCCTGGGTGCACATGAAGCGGGTGCCCATGTTGATGCCGTCGGCGCCGAGGGCCAGGGCGGCCACCAGGCCGCGGGCGTCGCCAAAGCCGCCCGAGGCGATCATCGGCACCTTCACCTTGTCGGCGGCGGCGGGAATGAGGATCAGGCTGGGCACGTCATCCTCGCCCGGGTGGCCGGCGCATTCGAAGCCGTCGATGGAGATGGCGTCAACCCCCATGCGCTCAGCCGACAGGGCGTGACGAACGCTGGTGCACTTGTGGACGACGATGACGCCGTTGGCCTTGAAGTCGTCGACGTGCTCCTGCGGCTTGTTGCCAGCGGTCTCGACGATCTTAACACCGCTCTCGATGATGGCCTTGCGGTACTCGGCGTAGGGCGGCGGCTTGATCGCCGGCAGGATGGTGAGGTTCACGCCGAAGGGCTTGTCCGTCAGCTTGCGACAGCGCTCAATCTCGGCGCGCAGGGCGTCTGGGGTGGGCTGGGTCAGGGCGGTGATGAAGCCCAGTCCGCCGGCATTGGCCACGGCGGCGACGAGCTCGGCGCGGCCGACCCACTGCATGCCGCCCTGAACGACAGGGTGCTCCACACCGACAAGCTCGGTGAAACGGGTTTTGATCGCCATGATGTCCTCCCCTTGGCGTCCAGGCTTTTGCCATGTGGACGCACAATGAACCGCCAGACCCAGGGTCAGGCAAGGGGCAATCGGACCTACTTCAGGCCGCTCCGGCCAATGGCGTAGAAGCGCTCGGCCCTCTGCTTCAGCAACCGCTCCGCGCTCTTGCCCTCCAGGGCGTCGAGCTCCTTCTCGAGGGCGTCACCAACGATCTGGAGGGCCGCAGCCGGATCCGCGTGGGCGCCCCCGGGCGGCTCGGGCACGATCCTGTCGACGATCTTCATCTTCAGCAGGTCGGCGGCGGTGATCTTCATCGCCTTTGCCGCCTCCTCGGCGGTGCGCGCGCCCCGCCAGAGGATGGAGTTAGCCCCCTCGGGAGGGATGACCGAATAGATGGCATGCTCGAGGATCAACACCCGGTTGCCGCAGGCAATGCCCAGGGCGCCGCCCGAGCCGCCTTCGCCCGTGACGATGGCGACCATGGGCACCTTCAGCATCAGGCACTTTTCAGTGGACCGGGCGATGGCCTCGGCGACGCCGCGTTCCTCGGACACCAGGCCAGGATAGGCGGCCGGGGTGTCGACGAAGCTGATGACCGGCAGGTTGAAACGCTCGGCCAGCTCCATCAGGCGGACGGCCTTGCGATAGCCCTCGGGCCGGGCGTAGCCAAAATTGTGCTTCACGCGGGTGACGGTGTCGCGGCCCTTCTCATGGCCGATGACCAGGACGGGCCGGCCGCGGAACTGGCCGATACCGCCCATGATCGCCTGGTCGTCGGCGAACTTCCGGTCGCCCTTCATCTCGACGAACTCGTCGATCAGCCCGGCGCAGTAATCCACGAAATGCGGGCGCCCGGGATGCCGGGCGACCTGGGTCTTCTGCCAGGCGTCGAGGTTGGCGTAGGCATCCTTGCGCATCTGCCTTGCGCGGTCGCGAAGGGCGTCGATCTGGGGGTTCAGGTCATCCGTACCGGCGGTCTCAGCCAGGAGGGACAGCTCGTCGATCTTGGCCTCGAGGTCGGCAATCGGGCGCTCGAACTCAAGATAGTGAACGGCCATGCGGCGGGAATCCCGTCCTGTTACGCTGGTGCGAACCTAGTGGGTGGACCGGTTCAGGAAAAGCCGGATTCGCGCCGGCCCTTCCGTGTAGCCGAAAGCGGGTGGGCGTCGGAAACCACTTCCCTCAGCCGCTCACCGGCGACGTGGGTGTAGATCTGGGTGGTGGCGATATCCGCATGGCCGAGCAGGGTCTGGACTACCCGGAGGTCCGCGCCGCCCTCGAGCAGGTGGGTGGCGAAGGCATGCCTCAGGACGTGGGGCGAGACCCGCTCGGGATCGATGCCCGCCGTGACCGCGGCCTCGCCCAGCAGCTGGGCGAAGCGTCGTGGGGTCAGGCGCCCCCCCTTTCCGCCGGATGGGAAGAGCCAGGGATTGGCCACATCGCCCCGGGGCAGGGTTCGGGGCCTGACCTCAAGCCAGGCCCGAACGGCGGCGCGGGCGGCGGTGTTCAGAGGGGCGAGCCGCTCCTTGCCACCCTTGCCCAGGACCATCAGGAATTCGGGGTCCCGGGCCAGGGCGGCAAGGGTCAGGCTGGTGAGCTCAGACACCCGAAGGCCGCCAGCATAGGCCAGCTCGATCATGCAGGCGAGGCGCAGGCCCTTCACCTCGTCCCGGGCGGCCGCGGCAGTGATCAGGGCGGCGGCCTCCTGGCGGCTCAGCACCCTGGGCAGGGGGCGACCGCGCCGGGGCGCATCAACGCGTCGGGAGGGATCATCCGCACGCCAGCCCTCGCCCAGCACGAATCGATAGAACTGGCGCAGGGCCGCCCGCCGCCGGGAGGCCGTCGCCGGGGACAGACCCCGCCGGCCAAGTTCGGCGAAATAGGCCTCGACATCCGGGGCCTGGGCCGAGGCCAGGGTCAGGCCCCGGGAGGCAAGGAAGCCGCCCGCATCCGCCAGGTCCCGACCATAGGCCCGCAGGGTATTGGCCGCCGCCGCCCGCTCGACGGACATCATCTCCAGAAAGGCCTCCGCCCAGCCCTCGCCGCTCATGATCCCCACCCGGGGGCCAAACGCCCCGCCCGATCGTGACCGAGCCTAACGCCGGGGCGGGCCATTTGCATCGTAAAGTGGCGCGTCCCTGGCGGTTGGTGTAGATGGGAGGTCGCCCATGGATCCTTCTGAACCCCTGCGCGCCCGGACCATCACCCTTGTGGGGCTGATGGGCTCGGGCAAGTCCAGCGTCGGCAAGCGCCTCGCCCAGGCCCTCGACCTGCCCTTCCGTGACGCGGATGACGAGGTGGAGACGGCCGCTGGACGCTCGATTCCCGAAATCTTCGACCAGCTGGGAGAGCCGGCCTTCCGGGATGGGGAGAGGCGCGTCATCGCCCGTCTGCTGGAGGGACCCCCCATCATCCTCGCGACCGGGGGTGGTGCCTTCATGAATGCCGAGACCCGCGAACTCATCAAGACGAGGTCCGTCTCGGTCTGGCTGAAGGCCGATCTGCCCATCCTGGCCAAGCGGGTCGCCCGCAAGGAAAACCGCCCCCTGCTGACCGGCAAGGACCCCATGGCCGTCCTCACCGAGCAGGCGGCCGTGCGCTATCCTGCCTACGCCCAGGCCGACATCACCGTGGAGACCGGCGACACCTCGCACCAGGTGTCGGTCGACCAGGTGGTGAGGGCCCTCACCCACTGGCAGTCGCGGTCCGCCGCATGATCCGTTCCGTTCCCGTCGACCTGGGCGAACGCGCCTATGAGGTCCTGATCGGTCCTGGCCTGGTGGACGAGGCCGGTGCGCGGCTTCGCCCCTTCGTCCGTCGCGACCGGGTCGCCGTGGTCTCGGACGAGACCGTCTGGGGCCTGCACGGCGCCCGCCTGACCGCCGCCCTTGAACGGGCCGGGCTGAAGGCGCACCCGATCGTCCTGCCCCCGGGGGAGCAGACCAAGAGCTTCGCCGGCCTGGAGGGCCTGTGCGACGCGCTGCTGGCGCTGGAACTGGACCGGGGCGACCTGATCGTCGCCTTCGGGGGCGGCGTGATCGGCGACCTCGCCGGCTTCGCGGCCTCTGTCTACAAGCGCGGTGCGGATTTCGTGCAGATCCCCACCACCCTGCTTGCCCAGGTGGACTCCTCCGTTGGGGGCAAGACCGCCATCGACACGCCGCGTGGCAAGAACCTTGTCGGCGCCTTCCACCAGCCCCGTCTGGTGCTGGCGGACCTGGACGTGCTGGGCACCCTGCCCGACCGGGAGATGCGCGCCGGCTATGCCGAGGTCCTGAAGTACGGCCTTCTCGGGGACGCGGCCTTCTTTGCCTGGCTCCAGGCCCAGGGCGGCGCCGTGCTGGCCCGCGAGCCGGCCGCCCTGGCCCGCGCCGTCGAGCGGTCGGTAGAGATGAAGGCCGAGATCGTCATCGATGACGAACGCGAGGCGGGGCGCCGGGCCCTGCTGAATCTCGGTCACACCTTCGGTCACGCCCTGGAAGCGGAGACCGGCTATGGCGAGGCCCTGCTGCACGGCGAGGCGGTGGGCCTGGGATCGGCCATGGCCTTCCGCTACTCGGCCGCAGCCGGGTTCTGCGGGGCGGAGGACGCCAGAAGGGCCGTGGCCGCCGTCGCCGCCGCTGGCCTTCCTTCCCGTCTCTCTGACCTTGGTGGGCACCCCTTCGCCGCGGACGCCCTCCTGCGCCACATGGCCCAGGACAAGAAGGCCGAGGGCGGGCGGTTGACCTTCATCCTGGCCCGGAGCCCGGGGGACGCCTTCCTCGCCCGGGACGTCGATCCCGCCGAAATGCGGGCCTTTCTGATCTCGGAGGGAGCTGTCTGATGTGGGGCGTTATCCTGGCGCTTACCCCGGTGATTATCGGACTCCTGGCCATCTCGGCTGTGTTCTCGGCTGCAGAAACCGCTCTGACCGGCGCCAGCCGGACACGGATGCACCAGCTCGAGCGTGAAGGCGACCGCGCCGCAGGGCGGGTGAACCGGCTGATCTCCGACCAGGAGACCATGATCGGTGCAGTCCTGCTGGGGAACAACCTGATCAACATCCTCGCCTCAGCCTTGACGACGGAGTTCCTGACCCGCGCCATACCCGGCGTCTGGGGCGTGGCGGCGGCGACCGCCATCATGACCGTCCTGGTGCTTGTCTTCTCGGAAGTCCTGCCCAAGACCCTCGCCATCCTTCGCTCGGACGACGTCGCCCGATTCCTGTCGGGCCCTACCCTGATCGTGGTGAAGGTCTTCGGCCCGATCATCTGGGCCATCCAGTGGTTCGTCCGACGTACGCTCGGCTTGTTCGGCTTCAAGCTGGACATGGAGATGGACGTACTGGCTGCGCACGAGGAGATTCGAGGCGCCGTCGAGTACCACCACTCCGAAGGCCTGGTGGAGGCCCGCGACCGGCGGATGCTTGGCGGGGTGCTGGACCTGTCGGAAATGGATGTCAGCCAGGTCATGGTGCACCGCATGTCGATCGCCATGGTGGACGCGGGCCTGCCAACCCGTGAGGTGGTGGCCCAGGTCCTGAAGAGCGACCACACCCGGATCCCGATCTACCGGGACAATCCGGAGAACATCATTGGCATCCTGCACGCCAAAGACCTGCTGCTGGCCATCTCGAACGCGGACGGCGACATGTCGAAGGTGTCGGTGGAAAAGATCCGCCGGGAACCCTGGTTCATCCCGGACACCACCAACCTCAAGGACCAGCTGAACGCCTTCCTGAAGCAGAAGAATCACTTCGCCCTGGTGGTGGACGAGTATGGGGCCCTGCAGGGCCTGGTTACCCTGGAGGACATCCTCGAGGAGATCGTCGGCGAGATCGAGGACGAGTACGACAACACTGTCGAGGGCCTGCGCAGGGAGACGGACGGGTCGGTGTCGGTCTCGGGATCCGTGGCGGTGCGCGACCTGAACCGCGCCATGGACTGGGGTCTGCCCGACGAGCCCGCCGTCACGGTCGCGGGCCTGGTGATCCATGAGGCCCAGACCATCCCGAAGATCGGCCAGGCCTTCATCTTCCACGGCCACCGCTTCCAGGTGGTCAAGCGCGTCCGCAACCGCATCACGGCCCTGAAGATCTCAGCGCCGCTGGATGGCACTGAGACGGCCTGAACCCGGGCCTCAGAGCCCTTTTGCCTCCAGGGCCGCCAACACCTTGTCCGGCGTCAGGGGATAGTCCCTGAGCCGCACGCCGCAGGCATTGTAGACCGCATTGGCGATGGCCGCCCCGGAGCCGCAGATCCCCAGCTCGCCGACGCCCTTGATTCCCATGGGGTTGGCCTTGTCATCGGCCTCGTCCAGCAGGACAGCGTCAAGGTTGACGATGTCGGCGTGGACGGGCGCCAGATAGCCCGCCAGGTCCTGGTGGAGGAAGGACCCGTCACGGGGATCGACTGAATTGGACTCAGTCAGGGCCGCCCCGACGCCCCAGATCATCCCGCCGGTGATCTGGCTCTTGGCCAGCTTGGCGTTGAGGATCCGGCCAGCTGCGAAGACGCCGAACATCCGCCTCAGGCGCACCTCGCCCGTAACGGAGTCCACGCCGACCTCGGCGAACTGGGCGCCGTAGGTGTGCTGGGACCAGTCGCGGGCGTCCGCCGCCGGGGAGATGCTACCTTCGACATAAATCCCTTCAGGGCCCGCGCGGGACGCCAGGGCCGCAAGGCTCTCGCTTCGGTTGCCCAGCACAATGTTGCCGTTGGCGAAGTCCATGAGCACCGGGTCCTCGCCGTAGAGGGGCGAGCGTGGATCGCCGGTGGCCAATTCCGCCAGCCGGCGGCGCATGACCATGCCAGTCTCGAAGGCGGCCGAGCCGGCCGTGGCGGCCCCGAACTGGCCCCCGGAACCGGGCGCCGGCGGCATATCGGAATCGCCGAGCTCGACCCGCACCTGGTCGAGGGGCAGGCCAAGGGTCTCGCCGGTGATCTGCGCCAGGATGGTGTAGGTGCCGGTGCCGATGTCGGTCATGCCCTGGGTCAGCGTGGCCAGGCCATCGCCGGTCAGGCGCAGGCCGGCCTTGGCCGGCAGGAGGAAGTTGCCACGGATCGCCGTGGCCATGCCCATGCCCACATACCAGCGGCCGTCACGGACGGCACCAGGCGTGGGGTTGCGGCGGTCCCAGCCGAACTGTTGGGCGCCCTCCTGCATGCAGCGGACCAGCTGCCGGATAGAGAAGGGCTTGGCGTTGTCCGGATCCACCTCGGGTTCATTGCGGATGCGCAGGGCGATGGGATCCATGCCCAGCCGGTCGGCCAGCTCGTCCATGGCGCATTCCAGGGACAGCATGCCTGGTGCCTCGCCCGGAGCGCGCATGGCGCCAGCGTGCGGGATGTCGAGGCGGACCAGGCGATGCCCTGTCAGACGGTGGGGCGCAGCGTAGAGGTTCCGGGCGAAATTGGCGGCATGCTCCACGAAGGGTGCATTTCGGGCGCAGTGGGTGACGGCCTCCAGCGCCATGGCGTTGAGCCGACCCGTCCCGTCGGCACCCAGCCGGACCCGCATCTGCACGGCGGGGCGGTGGACGGTCGCCTGGAACATCTGCCGCCGGGTGTAGGCGACACGCACGGGGCGTCCGCTCTCTCGCGCGGCGAGGGCGGCCAGGGTGAGGTCGTCGTAGGACTGCCCCTTCCCGCCGAAGCCGCCGCCGATATAGCGGGTAAGCAAGTGCACCCGGTCCGAGGGAATGCCGAGGGTCTCGGCCAGGGCATGTTGGCCGCCCTTGACCATCTGGATGGAGGTGTGGACCACCACCTTGTCCCCTTCCCACCAGGCCGTGGTGGCGCAGGGCTCCATCTGGGCGTGGTTCTGGAGGGGACTGAACCAGGTGGCGTCGACCGTGACCGCGGAGGCGGAGTATCCCGCCTCGAAGTCACCAATGCGCGCATCCTCCTCGCCCGGGACAGGTCCGGCGGAGTCGATGAAGGACCCGAAGTCGAGGTCTGCATCAGAGGCTTCGTAGGAAATCCGGATCCGGGCCTCGGCCGCCCGGGCGTTTTCCGGCGTATCAGCGAGGATGAAGGCGACAGACTGGCCGTAGTGCTCGACCCGGTCGGACCCCAGGGCTGGATTGGATCCCCGCTGGCTGCGCGGATTGAGCTTGGCCCCCCGCTGCGCCTGGACCGGGACATTGAGGTGGCTCCAGACCAGGGCCACACCTGGGGCTGAGGCGGCCTGCGACAGATCGATCCCGGCAATGCGGCCACGCGCGATCGTCGCGGAGACGATGTGGCCGTACAGAGGTGCCGACGGGGTCTCGACCTCAAAGGCATAGGGCGCCGTCCCGGTGACCTTCAGCCGACCCTCATAGCGATCTACCGGCTTACCGATCAGGCCCGACCGGTTCTCGGTGATGGGATTGGGCACCGCCCAGTCTCGAACGGTGCTCATGACCGGCCTCCTTTGCGGGATTCCTGAATGGCGTCGGTCGCCAGGCGCCGGACCAGGGACTTGCGACCGTCTTCGCCCGAAGCGGAGACCAGCTCTGCCTCGGCGGCCTCGCGTGGGGCCGCCCCATCCGCGAGGGCCACTTCCGCAGCCCGGGCGCGCCAGGGCCGGGCGGCGACAGCGCCAAGGGCGACGCGGTCTCCCGCGACGGCGATGCTGGCGAGGGCGCCGATGTAGGAGGCGCGGGCGCGGACCTTGCGCCAGACCTGGCCCCCGGGGGGCGGCGGCGGGAGCTCCACCGCCAGGATCAGCTCATCCGGAGCCAGGTCCGTGTCGACCTGGGGCGCATCGCCCGGAAGCCGGTGAAGGGTCTCGACAGGGCGGCGGCGGACGGAGCCGTCAGCGCGGACCGTCTCGACCTCGGCATCGAGGACGGCAAGGGCCACGCTCATGTCCGACGCGCTGACCGCCACGCAGAACTCGCTGGCGCCGAACAGGGCGGTGGCCTGCGAGAGGCCGCCCATGGCGCTGCATCCGGATCCGGGCAGCCGCTTGTTGCAGGGCTTGGCCGGATCCATGAAGTAGGCGCACCGGGTCCTCTGCATCAGGTTCCCGCCCATTGAGGCCTTGTTGCGCAACTGGACAGAGGCTCCCGAAAGGATGGCGCGGGCCAGGACCGGATACCGGCT
Source organism: Phenylobacterium sp. (assembly GCA_049314675.1). GTDB lineage: Bacteria > Pseudomonadota > Alphaproteobacteria > Caulobacterales > Caulobacteraceae > Phenylobacterium. Next base: position 7,079 of record JBMOEP010000005.1, on the reverse strand, counting down.
CCGGACCCGGGGATCGGAAGCCACAGAGGTGTTGGTGGCCAGGGCACCGATGCGCAGTCCGCCTCCGGCGGTCTCACTGATGTCCGCAAGGGGAAGGCGCCCGACGTCGATCAGCGTGTCAGGCTGCTCAATCTCAAGCTTCATCAGGTCAAGCAGGTTGGTACCGCCGGCAAGGAACCGGGCACCGGGGGCGGCGGCGGCGAGGCTTAGGGCGTGATCGACGGTTCGGGCGCGTTCAAAGGCGAAGGGCTTCATGCGGCCGCTCCTGCCGCGCGCCGGACAGCGGCGAGGATTTGCGGATAGGCCGAGCACCGACAGAGGTTTCCACTCATCCGTTCCCGGATCTCGGCGTCCGTCAGGATGACCTTTGCATTCAGGTCCGCCGTCGCCTCGCTGGGCTGGCCGGCGGCGATCTCGGCCATCAGGCCCACCGCCGAACAGATCTGGCCCGGCGTGCAGTAGCCGCACTGGAAGGCGTCCTCGGTCAGGAAGGCCTGCTGAAGGGGATGCAGGGCCTCACCCGACGCCAGGCCTTCGATGGTGGTGACCTCGTCGCCATCGTGCATGACCGCGAGGGAGAGACAGGCGTTGATCCGGACCCCGTTCACCAGGACCGTGCAGGCGCCGCACTGCCCGTGGTCGCAGCCCTTCTTGGAGCCCTTGAGGTCCAGCTGCTCGCGGAGGAAGTCCAGCAGGCTCGTTCTGGTATCGACATCGACAGCATGATCGATCCCGTTCACCCGGATTTCGGTGCGCACTTCATTCCCCCCGTTCAGACGCCACAGACTGTTACCGGCCTTCGCCGGGCGCAAGCGCTGTCAATGACAGGGCGTGGACCGGGCCAGCGAGTTCCTCGGCAAGGACCCTGTACACCATCCTTTGCCGGGACACCCGTGTCTGGCCTGCAAAGGCCCCGGCGCGGAGCGTGATGTTGAAGTGGCTTTCGCCATCCGGCCCGGCTCCGGAATGACCAGCGTGTCGGGCAGAATCATCCTGGACCTCCAGCATTTCCGGCGCGAAGGCCGCGCTGAGCTTTTCCCGCAACGTCTCCGTGATCCTTCCCATGCCCGCCCTTCGAATCTTGAAACCTGTCTCAACCTCCTCATACTTGGCCCATGGCCCGCGCGTTTCAATACCGTCCCCGCTTCATCGACATCCGGGTCCGGCCGCCGGGTCCGGAGGAGGATGCGCGCGATGACGTCTATTCGCTGAAGCCGGGGGAGCGCGCCTGCGACCACCCGGGCTGCCGGACTGCGGCCACCGCGCGGGCACCCAAGAGCCGGGACATGCTGCAAGAGCACTACTGGTTCTGCCAACCTCACGCAGCGGACTACAATCGTAACTGGAACTTCTTCGCCGGAATGAGCGACGCAGAGATCCGGCTCCGGATGGAGCGTAGCGCCCTCGGCGACCGTCCGACCTGGGACTTCAAGGCAGGCAAGAACTCACGCGAGGCCGCCGCGGCTTCCCGCGGTTTTGCGTCTGGCACCGGTTACCGCGACCCCTTCGACCTCTTCGGCAAGGGCGGCGGGGCAGTCCCGCCTGCAGCCGCCGCCGGCCGCCGCCTGGGCAAGCTCGAACGCACAGCCCTGGCGGACCTCGACCTTGACGAGCATGCAGATGCCACCCGGATCCGGACCCGCTACACCGAGCTGGTGAAGCTCTGTCACCCCGACGCCAATGGCGGCGACCGGTCGGCGGAGACCAAGCTGCAGCGAACCATCCGGGCCTACCAGGTGCTTCGCAAGGCCAAGATGGCCTGACCGCGCCTACCTCACCGCAAGCTCAAGGCGAACACGGTCCCCGTCCTGAGCAGGCTGGAGATTGGTGTTCACGAAAACCCGTGAAGGATCGAGCCCAGCGGCGATGACGGCCTCGCTGATGGTCTTCGCCCGGGCCTGGCCGAGGGCGGCGAGGGCACCGGCGTCGGGCGCGAAGCGGGGCTGCAGCTGGTCTGTCATCCAGTCGATCCGCTCCAGCCTCTGGGCGTCGCCGGAGGCTTCCGTCGCCGGGAACTCCGGGGCCTTCTCGAAGGTCTCCCGGTAGAGGTCGCGGAGTCGGTCAAACCGCGCATTGGCGTCAAGGTCTGTAAATCGGGCATTCGGCTTCCGCCTGCGGTCGCCGGCCATCATCTGGTCCGCCATGCGGGCGTCGGCCAGCGCCTCAGCATCCGCGTCCAGGCCCGGCCCGGCCGGAATGTCGAGGTTGAGGGCGGGCCGGTCTGCAAAGGCCGGAACCAGGGCGGTGAAGGCCTCCGCCTGTCCAGGAGCCAGGGTCGAGGCTCCCGGCGCAAAGTCCACGTAGCGCGCGCCCTCGACCCCCGGGAAGGACGCAGCGAGGGCCTGGAAGGGCGAGGACGCCGCCTTGCTGAAGAGGTTGCGCACGACCTGCCAGACAATCGGCCAGATCCTGAACTTTGGGTCTTCCAGCGAACCTGTGACCGGCACGTTGAGGTCGATCACCCCGTTCTTGTCCTTGAGCAGGGAGGTCGCCAGCCGGATCGGTACCGGCACCTTGTCCTTGCTGTCGGTGGCCTCGCCCCACTCCAGCTGGTCGATGACCACGTGGTGGTCGGCGTTCAGCTGATCCTGGACGATCCGGTAGTGTAACTCCGTGGTCAACTTGCCCCGGGCAATGGCGTAGCCGGCGTAGCGGCCGGAGTAGGGGTTGAAGACCGGCAGTTCGATATTTCGGAAGATCACCGAGATGTCGGTCTGGTCCGTCACGTCCAGGGGATCGAGGGTGCCGCGGATGACGACCGGCGAGCTGGAGCTGATCACCTGGCCGTCAAGCTGTACGGTCGCCGCCCGGCCCGGCCGGTTGGTGGCGCCATCAACCCGGCCCCGGAGGGCGTCGATCGTCGCCGCGAAGTTGGGCGTGATTGCGTAATCCGAGAACTGCAGGCGTCCAGCCTCGAAGGTCAGGCGATCAAGGGTGACAGGGAAGTCGGGCTCGGTCCGGTTCTGGCGGAACTCGGTCCGCTGGGCGGCACGGGCGTCAAGCGCCGCCCGCCGGGCCCCGGCCAGACGTTTCTTCTCCACACGCCGGGCCTTACCCTTGAGGGTGCTCAGGTCCGGGCCCTTGAGGGCCTCGGCCTGGGCCACCGCCTCGGGATCCTCCGTCAGGAGCGCGCGGATATTGAGGGAGGTGTCCGGCAGCACCTCGAGCCGGGCATCGAGACCAGTAAGCCGACCGGAGGCGATCCGCAGGCCCTTTGGGGTCAGATCCATGCCCTCGAGGGCAAAGCGCTTCCACGCCAGCAGGCGCGACTGGGCCTCGGTCTCGTAGACCTCTAGACCCTCCACGGCCGCCGCGCCCCTCCAGCTGAAGTCGGGCTCACGGCTATTCCTGCCATCAAAGGCAACGGCGCCCCTGGCGCTGGCCACGCCAGCGCGGAGATCCACGCCCGACGGGATCGCGAGGTAGGGTTTGATCCATTGCAGGGGAAGGTCCGCCAGGTTCACATCCAGCCGGGCTGAGGGAGACTGGGGATTGACCGTCCCCCGGGCCGAGAGGCTAGCGCGGTCATTGATCCGGGTGGAGGCATCGACCCCCAGGGCACCGCCAGGCGCGGCGAGATCGCCGGTCAGGGCAACGTTCAGGGGGGACAGCCGGAAGCGCGAGGCGGGAGTGACGGCCTGGTCGGTAAACCTGAGGTCGGCGGCGGCGACCTCGACGCGGCCGAGGCTAACCTTCCACGGTGAGGACTGCGGGGCGGCGGACGCTGGTTTCCGGGGCGCTGCGGCAGGCGGAGCGATACCAGCCACCCGGAGCGTTCCCGCAGCCGTCCGCTCTATGGCCGCGGACAGGCCCTCCAGCCGGACCGCGCCGATCCCGATCCTCTGGCCGGCGAGCGAGACATCCAGGTCCGAGACCTGCACGTGGGCGAGCGAAGCGCCGTCCCTGGACTTGGGCGCGCGCACGGCGAGCCCACGAATGTCTGCGGACGGCAGGCGGGTGGAGGCCTCCAGCGGGCCCCGAGCAGGCGCCGTCACCGAAAAGGCGGCGGGCGCGAGATCCACCTGCTTCACGTTCACCTGGGCCGCTGGCAGATCCCCCTTGGTGAGGGCCGCGAAGTCCCGGACGCTCAGGGACCGGAGCGTGCCCTTCACGGCCGCCCCGTCCTCGGTGAGCGAAAGGTTGTAGCCCACCGAGGCGTCCGCCTGCCCGTCGCTGAGGGAGAGGGGGAGGTCCTCCCCGAGGAAGCGGGTCAGCGAAACCATGTGCAGACGTTTCACCACGATCTCGCCCTGGGACGCGACGGGAGTCAGGCTCGCCGTTCCCCGCCAGGTCAGGTCTTCGTCCTGAAGGGTACGGGCATTGAGTTCAAAGCGCCCATCCTCACCGGGGAAGGTGCGGAGATCCCTGAGGCGGCAGCCCAGGGGGCGGAGGACCTTGTCTGGCTTGCCCGCCAGCCGGTGGTCGGCGAATGAAACCTCGCCGCCCGAGACCAGGAGGTCAGCGATCACCAGGCGGGGGGTCGGGTCATCGGAGGGCGGTGGGGACAGCTCGGCGAGGTTGAGCGAGCCGTCGGGTTTCAGGACGGCCGTGACCTTTGGCCGGGTCACGGCGATCTGATCGAAACGCGGCGTTCCTGTGAAGAGCGAAAGGAAACTGACGTCGACGCGAAGGGCGCCCACGCTCACCATGGGGGCCTCTGCCGGCAGGGCGATGTCATTGATGTCGACCGCGAGCCGGAAGGGATCAAAGCGGATTTCACCGAGGGCGAGGCGCTTTTGCAGCTTCTCGTCCGCCCAACGGACCGCCTGGCTGCGGATCAGCCCCGGTACCAGGGTGTAACCCGCCACCACGTAAGCGGCGAAGAGCAGGGCGACCAGAAGACCCGCCCAGGCCCAGACGTTCAGAGCACGCTTGAACATGGCCGCCTCCCAATCCCTCCCGACGTCAGACCGGGACTTCCCCCTGTACCGTCGTCCGGTGCATGAGCCTGAGATACCCGTCGTACCCGCCTTCGGCGAAGTGCATGGTGCAGCGGTTGTCCCACATCAAAAGGTCGCCTTCGGTCCACCTGTGCCGATAGACGAATTCGTCCTGGGTCAAGTGAGCGAAGAGGAAGCCCAGCAAAGCCTTGGATTCCTCTGGCGTAAAGCCCTCGATCCCCACCGTGTAGACCGGGCTGACATACAGGGCCTTTCGACCGGTCACGGGATGGGTGCGGACAAGCGGGTGGGTCAGGCTGCCGTCCGCCTCTTCGGAAACGATGATCTTCATGGTCCGCGCCTCGGTATCGCGGGCGAAGACGCCCTTGGTGCCATAGCTCTGACGGGCGGAATGGACCGCCTGGAGGGGTGCCAGGACCGCCTTCATGGCGTCGGAAAGGGCATCCCAGGCGCGGCTGGCGTCCACGAACAGGGTATCGCCGCCGACCGGCGGGATGGTCTGGGCCCGCAGGAGGGTGGCCGCCGGGGGCGTTTCCAGGAAGCTCCAGTCCGAATGCCAGCCCGCGCCGAAGTTAGAGGCCTTTTCGTCAGGTAGCCGCCTGAGCTCGAGCACATTCGGCCGACCGGGCATGGGCGTGATGTAGGGGTCCTGACCGAAGGGACCGATCTGGAGCGTAAAGGCCTCCAGGGCGTCCAGGTCCAGGGGCTGGCCCGGAAAGCAGACCACGGAATGCCTCCCCCAGGCCGCCTTGACCCCGGCGATCTCGTCAGGAGCCAGGGGCGCAGATAGATCCAGTCCGGTGATCCGGGCTGCGAAGCCGTGGGCCTCGGGGGCAACAGAGATTTGACCACTGGCAGATCCGCTCATTTTGTCCTCCCTGCCCCTGTCTTTGTCAGGGGATCGGATGACATGAAACACCGGTTTGCATCCGTCGCGTAAGCCTGTAATCGATCCCGGTCATGACTTCTCTCGCTGATACCCAGGACGACACGCTCCTGACGCTCGTTCCCGACCACACCGTCTCCCTCCGCGAGGCCTTTGGGGTCGATTCCGACATGAAGGTTCCCGCCTTCAGTACGCGCGACTCGCACGTGCCTGATGTGGACCCCGCCTACCGGTTTGATCCGGAGACCACCAAGGCCATCTGCGCCGGGTTTGCCCACGACCGCCGGGTTATGGTGCAGGGCTATCACGGCACGGGAAAATCGACCCATATCGAGCAGGTGGCAGCGCGCCTGAACTGGCCGCTGGTCCGGGTAAACCTCGACAGTCACGTCTCGCGGATCGACCTTGTCGGAAAGGACGCCATCGTCCTGAAGGATGGCAAGCAGATCACTGAATTCCGCGAGGGCATGCTCCCCTGGGCGATCCAGAGGCCCATCGCCCTGGTCTTCGACGAATACGACGCCGGCCGTCCGGACGTGATGTTCGTGATCCAGCGGGTCCTGGAGGCACATGGCAAGCTGACCCTACTGGACCAGAACCGCGTCATCCGGCCCAACCCTTACTTCCGGCTGTTCTCGACGACCAACACCATTGGCCTGGGGGACACCACCGGCCTCTATCACGGCACCCAGCAGATCAATCAGGGGCAGATGGACCGCTGGTCCATCGTCACCACGCTGAACTACCTGGCACACGACGTCGAAGCGGACATCGTCGTGGCCAAGTGCCCGGCCTACGACAATACTGACGGCCGTCGCCAGGTGGCGGCCATGGTCCGCGTCGCCGATATGACCCGCAGCGCCTTCATCAACGGCGACATCTCGACAGTGATGAGCCCCCGGACGGTGATCACCTGGGCCCAGAATGCCGAGATCTTCGACGGCGATCTGGGCCTGTCTTTCCGCATGACCTTCCTGAACAAGTGCGATGAGCTCGAGCGCGGCACGGTCGCCGAGTTCTTCCAGCGCGCCTTCGGCCAGGACCTTCCCGAGAGCACCGCCCGCCCCCGGCTTGGCTGATACCGGCGGGCGCCCTGACCGGGAGGCCGCCGGCCGGAAACCGGGTCGCCGTTTCTGAGTTGAGGAGACCCTGAACCCCGGCCATGTCCAGAAACCCGGAAAGTCCTGTCGAGCCCTTCAAGCGCGCCCTGGCGAATGCGGTGCGCTCGCTCGCCCAGAATCCTGACCTGGAGATCGTCTATTCGGGCGAGACGCCGGGGGTTCAGGGGGACC
>JBMOEP010000004.1:0-19603 GCA_049314675.1 Phenylobacterium sp. | reverse complement strand
TGAAGCCGACTGCACCCGGCTGTTCGACATGATGGTCTCGGTTATCCACACCCGCAGGCCAGAGCGGATCGAGGCGCGGTGCCGGCTCAGGGATGGCCGGGAACGGATCCTCCTGACACTGGCCAGCGCCGAAATCGCGGAGGACGGGGGGGTCTCGGCGATCCTCGGCGTTTCCATGGACGTCACCGAGGCAAGGACGCGGGAAGCGGCGCTGGCGCAAAGCGAAGCCCGGCTCAAGCTGCTTGCCGATCACGTCACTGACATCGTGCTCTGGATCAGTGCGGGCGGTAAGATCCTGTACGCGTCCCCCTCGGTGGAAAGCCTGGGATACGCCCCGGAGGCCATGGTTGGCAGAGCCCTGGCGGACTTCATCCTGCCCGCCGACTACGGAGCGGCGACCCGTCTCCTCAACCGCGTCTTTGACGATGACCCCGAGGACAGGGACCCGAGGGGCGAGGTCAGGTTCCTGAGCCAGCTCAGCGATGCCGATGAGGTCTGGCTGGAGGGCTTTGCCAGGGCGGTCCGGGATCCCAGCGGCTGGCCACGGTCCGCCGTCTTCAACTTCCGAAACGTGACCCGACGGCGGGAGCTTGAGGAGGACCTTCGCCAGGCCAAGACCCGGGCAGAGGTTGCCGCCAAGTCCAAGAGCGAGTTCCTGGCCAACATGAGCCATGAGGTTCGCACCCCCCTGACCGGGGTGCTGGGCTTCTCCGACCTGCTCGCCCAGTTACCGGGCCTGCCCTCAACGGCCGACGTTTACCTGCGAAGGGTGGCGACGAGCGGGCAGGCCCTTCTCACCGTGGTGAACGACATCCTGGACTTTTCAAAGCTGGAGGCCGGACAGCTCGACCTGGACCCGGCACCCTTCCCCTTGCGTGGGTTCCTGGAAGACGTCGCAGGTCTCTTCTCGGCGCAGGCCGAGGCCAAGGGCCTGCGGATGGAGATCCGGTTGGAGGCTCCGGCTCCGGAAAATGTGTACGCCGACCGGGCCCGCCTGCAGCAGGTACTCGCCAACCTGCTCAGTAACGCCATCAAGTTCACCGACAGCGGTGCGATCTACATCCTGGCGCGGTACGAAGGTGCGCAGCAGTCCCTGGAAGTGTCCGTCAGCGACACGGGCGTAGGAATCTCCGCCGAAGCCGCACGCCTTCTCTTCCAGCGGTTCACACAGGCCGACGGATCCATCAGCCGCAAGTACGGGGGGACGGGCCTGGGACTGTCCATCTGCCGCCAGCTGACCGAACTCATGGGCGGCGGGATCGATGTCGTCTCCGCCACGGGGGCGGGCGCGACCTTTACCTTCCGGGTCCAGGCACCCGCCGTGGATGGAGCGGTCGAGGCAGAGACCCCTACTGATACGGTTGGGCCCGCAGACACCACGCTCACGGTCCTGCTGGTCGACGACCTTGAGGCCAACCGGGAACTGGTCCGCGCCCTGCTGGGCGTAGCCGGGCTGAACGCGGTTGAGGAGGCCTCGAGTGGTCCCCAGGCGGTTAGCATGGCGATGCGCCAGCCCTACGACATCATCCTGATGGACCTGCAGATGCCCGGGATGGACGGCTTCGCCGCCTCAAGGGCGATCCGCCAGCTCTCCCAGGTGAACGCCGCCACCCCGATCATCGCCCTGTCCGCCAATGTCCTGGCCGAACACGTCCAGGAGGCCGAGCAGGCCGGCATGAACGACCATGTGGCCAAGCCCATCGTCCCCGCCCAACTCTTCAAGGTGCTCAACCGCTGGACGGGGGTACGCCTGGTCCGGCCAGCTGGCGCCGAGCCCGCGCCTGAACAGGCCTGAGACCGGGCCGCCGCCAGCGCCCGGGTCAGGTCTTGATCTTCATGGCGCCCAGGTAGTCGCGCTTGCCCAGGGGCGCGCCCTTTTGCCGGAGGATGTCGTAGGCGGTCGCGGCATGGAAATGCAGGTTCGGAAGCGAGAAGGACATCAGGAAGCCTTCTGCGGTGAAGGGGATCTGGGATTGTCCGATCCTGAAAATCACCTCGCGGCCCTCCAGGGCGTTGACCTCGTCAGCCGAGAGGGCCTTCAGGCGGACGTGGGCGTCGGCGACCAGGCCCTGCAGGCCGGCATAGTCGAGGTCCTGCGGTGCCGGCGGCCCGAAGACGCCGGCCCGGGCGCCTTCGATGGCATTGATCGAGTGGTGGACGACCGAGAGGAGCTGGAAGCGGAAGGGGAACATGTCATCCGCCAGGCGCGCCTCGACGATCTCATCGGCGCTGATCCCCGCATCCTGGCTCCAGGACCGGCCCTTCTCGAGGAAGGCGGACACGGCGCCGACGGTCTGAAGCATGGAGCCTACGCTGACGTCATAGAGTGAAATCGCCATTTCCTGATCTCCGGGTTCAAAGGGCCGACAGCCTGGATTGGGAACAATCGCCGAGGGACAAGCTTTTCTTCACGGTTGAGACCCATTCTGTCCAGACCGGACGTTCGGGAGCCGGTCGGATCGGACGCCGGAACCTGGCGAGATGCCGAAGCAAATCGAAACTCTGAAGTCGAACCTTCGCCTGGAAGCGTTGGGCAGGTGGATCTGGCGCGCGATCTCTGACCGCGTCGTCCAGGATTGCCTGGCCGCGACAGCGGTCGCGGTCGCGGCCGCGCCCTACATCGGGCCCCGGATGGCGCTCCTCTGGCTGGCCTTCGTTGTCGCCACTGCAGTCGCGGGATACCTCGTCACGGCCGGCGGGCTTAAGCGTCACCGCCTGGGAGAGCTTCTGGAGCTGGCGCGGAGCGTAGCCGGGGCGGCCTTAGGTCTCTATCTCCTATCGACCCCCACCAAGGATGCGTCCGTCGTGGCCGTGGCGCTCTGGGGATCCATGGCCTTCCGCGCCATCGTGGTCGACTATCGCCGAACAAGCCAGCTCTGGATCCGGTTCGGCCCGGTCCTCATCGCCTTTTTCTGGCGCCAGTTTATCCTCTTCTACGAGCATGCCCTGGCGGGCGAAATCGGGTTGGCGATGGCGGACATCGCTGGACTGGTCTTCATCCTGGCGGCCCTGAGTGCGGTCTACATGACACTTCAGGAGCGCCGAAGAACGTATGTTCGGGTCCTGGCGGAGAGCCAGGACAAAACCGTTCAGGTCGCGGATGCGCACAGGGTCGCCCTGCTTGCAGAACAACTGGTGGGATCAGGGCACTTCCGGGTCAACATGCGGACCCTGGAGGCAACCTTCTCCGATGGTCTCTTTGACCTCTACGGCTGGGACAAGTCCGGGGGTGCCGCTGGCGTTGACGACATCTTCCTGATGCACGCTCCCGCTGACCAGACCCGGATACGGGAAATGATCAGCGAGGTGATCAATTCCAAGCAGCCTATGCGCATCGAGACCCAGGCCATGCTGAGGGATGGTCGCCGGAAGGTCATGCTGACACAGATCAGCCCGGAAATCAGTGCGTCCGGTCGAGTCGGTGCCATCTTCGGCGTCACCCTGGATATCTCTGAGGCCCGCAGCCGGGAGAAGGCCCTGGCCGAGAGCGAGGCCCAGCTCCGCCTGCTGGCCGACAATGTGACCGACATCGTGATCTGGCTGAGCCCGGGCGGCAGGATCCTCTACGCCTCGCCCTCGGTCTCCACCCTGGGCTACACCGCAGACGACATGGTCAGCCGTCCGGCCATGGACTACGTCCATCCAGATGACCACGGCGAGGTCACGCGCCTGATGATCCGGACCTTCGAAGACGAGCAAAGCGAGGACGACCTTCGCGGCGAATTCAGGTTCCTGAGCCCGGGCCACCCGGCGGGGCATGTCTGGCTTGAAGGCAAGGCCAGCGCCATCCGGGGTCCGGATGGACGGGCGCGGTCGGCAGTGATCAACTTCCGGGACGTGACGCGGAGGCATGAACTGGAGGCGGACCTGCGTCAGGCCAAGTCCCGCGCCGAGGCCGCGGCCGAGGCCAAGAGCGAGTTCCTCGCCAATATGAGCCACGAGATCCGGACCCCCCTGACCGGGGTGATCGGCTTCTCAGGGCTGCTCGCCCAGCTTCCGGACCATTCCCCCGCGGCGCTCACCTACATCGGAAAGGTGATCTCCAGCGGTGAAGCGCTCCTGGCCGTCGTGAACGACATCCTCGATTTCTCCAAGCTCGAGGCCGGCCAGGTGGAGCTTGACCCCGCGCCGTTCCATCTCCGGGACTTCCTCACAGAGACCACGGGCCTGTTCGCGGAGCGGGCGGAAGCCAAGGGCCTGAAGCTGGAGGTCCGTATTGCCGATCCCGCGCCCGACTACGTCCTCGCGGACTGCGGCCGTCTGCGCCAGGTCCTGTCCAACCTTCTCAGCAATGCCATCAAGTTCACCGAGAAGGGCTCGGTCCTCATCCATGCCAAGCATGACGCAGAGACCGGAGCACTGGAAATCTCGGTGATGGATACCGGCGTCGGAATCAATCCCGCGCAACTTGAACTCCTCTTCCAGCGCTTTACCCAGGCCGACGGCTCCATCAGCCGCCGTTACGGCGGCACAGGCCTGGGGCTTTCGATCTGTCGCCAACTGACTGGCCTGATGGGCGGAGAGATCCGCGCTGCCTCGACGCCAGGCACCGGCTCGGCCTTCACATTCGACATCCGGGCACCGCCTGCCGAACCCCCGATGTTCCAGACTGTGCCGGACCCCGGGGAGGAAGCCTCCGGGGAGAGCCTCAGCATCCTTGTCGTGGATGACCTGGACGCCAACCGGGAGATCGTCCGCGCGCTCCTTGAGGCCACTGGCCAGCAGGTGCACGAGGCGTCCGGGGGCGCACAGGCGGTCTCTCTGGCCGTGCGGCAGACCTTCGACCTGATCCTGATGGACCTCCAGATGCCAGGGATGGACGGCTTTGCGACCACAAGGGCGATCCGCCGCCTGTCGCCAGAGAACAGCACCACGCCGATCATCGCCCTTTCGGCCAATGTCCTGCCGGAACATGTGGACGAGGCTGAGCGCGCCGGTATGAATGACCACATCGGCAAGCCGATCGTCCCTGCCAAACTCATCGCGGTGCTCAACCGCTGGGCGGGGGTTAGGGTGTCTCCGGACCTTGAGGTCGAGCCGGGCTGAGCCTCAGCGCTTTTACGGGTGTCCGGCGCGGGCTAGGCTCAGGTTTCCAACGGAGGTCCCGATGATCCGACGCCGCCACATCCTGGCCGCCGCCCTCCTGGCCGCAGGCCCCGCACTCGCCGCGGGCAGTCCCGGCCTGGTTAGGGTCCGGCTTTCAACCAAGCTTGGCGACATCCTTCTGGAACTGCGGGGCGACAAGGCCCCCGCAACGACGGCCAACTTCCTCCGCTATGTCGACGAACGCCGCATGGATCATGGCACCTTTTACCGGCGTTCCGTTCCGCCGGGGTCCAAGACCTTCGACTACGGGGTGATCCAGGGCGGCTTGCAGAACGATCCGGCCTGGACCCTGCCCCCGGTCCGCCACGAGTCCACGACCCGGACCGGGCTCAAGCACACCAATGGTGCCATCTCCATGGGGCGGCGGGCGCCCGGAACGGCGACTTCGGACTTTTTCATCTGCGCCGGCGAGCAGAGCTATCTCGACGCCGATCCAGCGGGGCCCGGCGATAACCTGGGCTTCGCCTGCTTCGGCTATGTGGTGGAAGGGATGGAGACGGTGGAAAAGATCATGGCCCTGCCGGTGTCGCCGACCGCCGGGGTCGGGACCATGAAGGGCGAAATGCTGCGCAATCCGCCGCCGATCACCGCACGCAGGGCCTGACCCTCATCTCACGACTTTGGAGAATCCGGCGAGCAGGTGGGACAGTCCGGGTTCGTCGACGCGGCCAGCGGCTTCCTCCGGCGCCAGCCAGATCCTTTCCCGCTGGCCGGCCTCGGGCCATTCGTCGTGCTCGGTCTCGACACGGAGCGGGTAGACCTTGACCCTGACGGGCTGGAGAGCGCCGCTGGACAGCCGTTTGTCATAGTCAAACACGCCGATCTTGCGGGCCCCGGCCCTGCCCTCTACGCCGGCCTCCTCCCAGGCCTCCCGGGCCGCTGTCTGGTGCGGCCTGAGATCCTTGATCGGCCAACCCTTGGGCACCACCCAGCGCCGGGTCTCGCGTGAGGTGATCAGCAGGACCTCGATGCCGCCGGACGCAGAGGGACGCCAGGCCAGGACGGCGTACTGGGCCAGGCGCCCGGTTCCCAGGGGGCCGGGCCCGGGACGCACAGACTTTCTGCCCATCAACTACCCCCCAGTCCGAAAATTCGGCTGAGGCCATAAGATCCGGCCGCCACAAGGCCCGACAGGGACAGGGTGATGGCGCCTCCGGTCTTGGCGCAGAGTTCAGTCACCCCCGCAAACCGGGTCGCTGCGTGCGCCTCGAAGGGATCGAAGGCCCGTTCCTCCCGTGGCAACAGGCCCTGAAACCCCGCCGACATCCTAGTCACCTCCAAGCCTCTGTCCCGAGCCGCTGCAGCCAATTCCCGGCTGCTCTGGCTGTGCATTCACGCAACTGTCACATTAGGCGAGACCGCCGCGAGCCCTTGCCGACCGCGTCGGCTTGTGACACCTCGCCCAAAGATCAGGGAACCCCGACCATGACCGACCCTCAACCCGCCTCAGTCTATGATCTCGACCATGCCGAGCAGGTCGAGAGCCTCGCCACCTTCGCCATCCTCGTGGACAACGAACCGGGTGTCCTGCACCGACTTGTCGGCCTGTTCGCAGCCCGCGGCTACAACATCGAGAGCCTGACGGTCGCGGAGACCGACCGGAATGCCCACACCAGCCGGGTCACGATCGTCACCCGCGGCGCCCCGCAGGTTCTGACCCAGATCGAAGCCCAGCTCCAGAAGATGGTGGCGGCGCGCCACGTCCAGGACGTAACCCGCGATCCCAACGGACTTCAGCGGGAACTGGCCCTGGTGAAGGTTCGCGGGGTTGGCGCTGAGCGGGTCGAGGCCCTGAGGATCAGCGAGATCTTCCGGGCCCGGGTCCTGGACACGACGATCGACAGCTTCATCTTCGAGGTGACCGGGCCCTCACCGAAGATCGACAAATTCATCGACCTCATGCGCCCCCTGGGGCTGGTCGAACTGGCTCGGACCGGGGTTCTGTCGATTACCCGGGGCGCTGAGACCCTCTGAAACGCAGACGACCCGGGAGTTTCCACCCGGGCCGTCGTCTAGACCTGTCGCTCAGATCAAGTGAGCAGGCGGACCCTGTAGAGGGAAGCGCCGATCACGGCGCCGATGACCGGGGCCACAAAGAACATCCAGAGTTGGGACAGGGCCTGGCCACCCGCAAGGACGGCGGGTCCGAAGCTGCGGGCCGGATTGACCGAGACGCCCGTGACCTGAATACCGACAATGTGGATCACCGCCAGGGTCACGCCGATGGCGAGGCCTGCGAAGCCCGGCGACGCCTTTTCGGAGGTCGAACCCAGGATCACGATGACGAACAGGGCGGTCATCACGATCTCGAAGATCAGGGCTGACTGCTGGCTGAACTCACCAAGGTATCCCGGACCCCAACCATTCTGACCGAGATGGGACGTGGAGCCCACGATGGTGGCGAGGATGGCGGCGCCCGCCAGCGCCCCAGCGAACTGGGCCGCCCAGTAGCTGACCATGTCCTTGAGGTTCATGCGCCCGGCGATGAAGACGGCCAGACTGACGGCGGGGTTTACGTGGCAGCCCGAGATTGGGCCAATACCATAGGCCATGGCGATAATCGCACCGCCAAAGGCGAGAGAAACGCCGAGCTGGCCGACATTGTCAGCTCCGGCGAGCACCGCCGAGCCGCACCCGAAAAGCACGAGGGTAAGCGTGCCGATGAATTCCGCTAACATCTTGGACATGAAGCCCTCCCTTGTTTGTCGATCCAGCCTGCGCCAATCCAAGGATTTGGTGAACAGGGAATTTACGAAACCGGCCGCAGGGCCGTCGGAGCCCTTGGGGGATTGAGAAAACACACTGCCTGCGCTATATGTCGGTCGTCCGGCTCGCCGGACTATGGGGATAAACGCGCACGAAATAAGCGGACTGGACCCGGGTGCGATTCCCGGCGGCTCCACCAAACTCCTTCCCTCGTCTCGGCGGGGAAATGCGGGGCCGATCAGCATCGACAGACGTGTAAAGGTGTTGCTTTCTTCCGGCTTGGCCCACCGTTTCGGGCTTTAATCTAAATGCGAACGATAACTTCGCTGGAGAGGTTCGTCTGGCCGCGTAAGCGACCCGACGGGTTTCGACCTGAAGCCCTGGCGTCTTAGCAGCGTCAGGCGGGGCCGGGAGGGGGCCTGGCAACAGAACCCCTCCACCTTCCTGCATCCCGCCCCGGTCTTCAGAAGCCTGCACCTTGCGCCTTACCGGGGGATGGAACCTTGCGCGATGCTCCGGGGGCGCTAGTTTGGCGCACGACCTCTGGACAGGACCCAAATGGCTCAGGAACCACCCGCCCAGGACCTCATGAACTATGAGGCCATGGCCCAGGAGGCCCTGCGCGGGGTTGTCCGCGCCGCCCTCATCCGGGCCGGCCAGCCCGGAGGGCTTCCGGGCGCTCATCACCTCTACCTGACCTTCAAGACCGGAGCCGTCGGCGTCGAAGGGCCTGAAGACCTGCTGTCGCGCTACCCGGACGAGATGACCATTGTCCTTCAGCATCAGTTCTGGGACCTCGAATTGGACGATGTCGGTTTTTCCGTGACGCTCAAGTTCGGCGGCCGGCCG
The DNA here is from genome assembly GCA_049314675.1 of Phenylobacterium sp. Lineage (GTDB taxonomy): Bacteria > Pseudomonadota > Alphaproteobacteria > Caulobacterales > Caulobacteraceae > Phenylobacterium. The sequence continues at coordinate 10,942 of JBMOEP010000004.1, read as the reverse complement.
CAGAGACTGACAGTACCCTACGCCGCCATGAGCCGCTTCTATGATCCCAGCGTACAGTTCCTGCTGCAGTTCGAGGCCGAAGCCACCGGGCCAGTGTCCGCCCCCGCCCCGCCACCGGTCGCCTCGATCGTACCGAAGTCCGTTCCGGAGCCTGAGCCTGGCTCTCCGAAGGTCATTTCCCTCGACCAATTCCGAAAGAAGTGAGGCGTCATACCGTGTCAGAGATCCCACCGGAGACCCGCCCGGCAGACACCCCGGAACCCCTCACGGACGAAGCCATCCTGGCCCGCTTCCAGAGGACAAAGAACCAGCCGACCGGCTCCCAGACGCTGGGATTCCGGATTGTCGCGGTAAGCCAGGCTGACAAGTCGGTCGAGGTCGCCTTCGAGGCCCGCGCAGAGCTGCTGCTCAATCCCATGAAACAGATCCAGGGCGGCTACCTCTGCGCCATGCTCGACGAGTGCATGTCGGTGGCCTGCATGGTCGCTTCCGGCATGACCCATGTCGCCCCGACGGCGGAGATGAAGACCTCCTTCTTCCGTCCCGCGCAGCCGGGCCCGATCCGCGGCGTCGGCCGCGTCGCAAAGTGGGGGCGAACCCTGGCCTTTACCGAGGGCGAACTCTACGACCCCGAGGGCCGGCTTCTGGCCAAGGCCACCGGGACCGCAGTGCCCACTCCCTTCAAGTCTTACAAGAGCTGAATGTCCCCTGCGCGCCTGCTCACCCTGCTCCTGGTCACCCTGTTCCTGGCCCTTGCAGGGCGGGCACAGGCGGCCGATACCGCCTTCGGAAAGTGGGCGGCCGTCGTCATCGCTGGCGACTGGCGCGGGTCCGGCGGCGGAGCGACCGAAGCCTTCGACAACGCCCGGCATGATGTCTCCGCCGAGCTCGTCCGCCTCGGCTTCTCGCCGGGCAAGATCCTGCAGTACTCGGTCCGGCCTGAACGCTACGCCAAGGACCGTCCCGCAAAGTCAGACATTAGGGCGATCTTCGACGGACTGACCAGGCTCACCACGGGCGGGCCAGAGGGCTGCCTCGTCTATCTCACATCGCACGGGGCACCGCAGGGTGTGGTCGTCGACCAGTCCATCCTGCCACCGGACATTCTTGCCGCCATGCTGGACAGGACCTGCGGGACCCGGCCGACCATTGCGGTGATTTCGGCCTGCTTCTCCGGAGTCTTCGTGCCCGACTTGAGCGCGCCGAACCGGATGGTCCTGACCGCGGCGCGCCCTGACCGCACCTCCTTCGGCTGCGGGGAGTCGAACCGGTATCCCTTCTTCGACGAATGCTTCCTGCAGAGCGCGCCGTCGGCCAGGAACTTTGCGTCCCTCGCCGGCCAGGTCCGGGTCTGCGTCGCAGAGCGGGAAATCAAGGAGGGGATTCGTCCACCCTCGGAGCCTCAACTCTTCATCGGCCCCCAACTGCGGCCCGTCCTGCCGTTCTACGCCTTTCCGGTACGGGCCCCTTCCCCATGACCTCCCCCACAACCCGCCTGTTCGCGGCACTCACCCTGATGCTGGCCCTGGCGACGCCCTGGCGTGCGCCTGCGGCCGAAGGCCGGGCAACGGGCGCAGTCGCGACCGTCGCCGCGAAGCCAGCCTCGACCCGGAGCCCCGCAGGAGCCGACAAGGCATCGGAGACAAGGCCGGCGGACACTCCACAGGATCCCACGCTGGAAGCCTTCGTCGACGGTCTGGTCCGCGACTCCCTGGTCCAGGACCACATCGCCGGAGCGACGGTAGCAATCGTCCAGGACGGCCGGGTCGTCCTGAAAAAGGGCTATGGCGCGGCCTCGCTCGATCCCTGGCGACCCGTGGATCCCGACCGGACCCTGTTCCGCCTTGGCTCGGTTTCGAAGACCTTTACCTGGCTGACGGTCCTGAAGGAGGCGGAGGCTGGGCGACTGCGCCTGCAGGCGCCCGTCAATCTGTTCCTGCCGGAAGCCATTCAGGTGCGCGACCAGGGCTATCCGGCCCCGGTGACGCTGGAGAGCCTGATGTCGCATTCGGCGGGCTTTGAGGACCGGGCCCTCGGACACCTCTTTGAGCGGGACCCCCCGCGTATCCGCCCCCTCGCCGTCTATCTCCGCCAGGAGCGGCCGCGCCGGGTGCGGCCGGTGGGCGTCCTCTCCAGCTATTCCAACTATGGCACCGCCCTGGCGGGCGAGGCCGCAGCATGGACCTCGGGCAAGACCTTCGAGCGCCTGGCCGAGGAGAGCCTGTTCGAGCCCATGGGAATGGAGCGGACAAGCTTCCGTGAGCCGCGTCCAGCCCGGCGGGACCTTCCGGCTCCCATGGCACCCGCCCTGGCGGCGGACCTCTCGAGGGGTTTTTCCTGGACCGGGGTCGGGTTGCGCGCCGAACCCTTCGAGTACATCGGCCAGGTCGCCCCGGCCGGTTCAGCCTCCTCTACCGCTGATGACATGGCCCGCTACATGATCACCCTGCTGGGCGGCGGCCTCTCGGGCGAAACCCGCGTCTGGGGCGAGGCGACGAACCAGGCCCTCGCCCAACCCCTCAGGCAGACCCCGCCCGGGATCAACGGCTGGCGGCGCGGCTTCATCACCTATGCGCTTCCCGGGGGCCTCTCCGGCTATGGCCATGATGGGGCGACCCAGACCTTCATGACCAACATGACGATTGTTCCGGATCTTCGCCTGGGGATCTTCATCAGCACCAATACCAGCACAGGTCGGGTTCTCACCCAGAGGTTTGCGGCCCGGGTGGTGGAGCAGGTCGGGCAGAACTCCACGGCCTGGCCGCGTCCGGCGGAGCCGGGGCTCTACGCCGATCGCGCACTCTACGAAGGCCGTTACCTGGGCACACGCCGGGCCTATTCGGGCCTTGAGGGCATGCTGGCTCGCCTTGACGGCGGCCTGACCGTGCAGGTGACACCGGAAGGCCGGTTGGTAACGCGCGAAGGGGCCCGCTCCCAGACGTGGGTTCCAGAAGGCTCGCCGAAGTCGGGGCTCTTCATCTCGGATACGGGATACGAGCGAAGGGTGTTCAAGATCGAAGGCGACCGCGCCGCTCGGATGCTGACGGCGCTCAACACCCAGGTGTATGAGCGCGCGCGCTGGTGGAGCCGGATCAGCCTTCTCGGGGTGGGCGCCGCCGCGACCGCCCTCGCCAGCGCGGCTACCCTCTGGGGCGCCCTGTTCCGAAATCGCCGGGATTTCCGCCAGACGCCGATCCAGGCTCGTGCTGGCGTCCTGTTGGCGCTGCAATCCGCCTTGTGGCTTGTCGCCCTGGGGCTCTCGGCACTTTGGATGGTGACCACACCCTCGGACCAGCTCCTGTACGAATGGCCAGGGCTCAACCTGCTTGTAGCCTCGGCTACGGCCCTGGTGGCGACCTTCATGACCCTGGTCTGCGCGGGCCTTGCCCCCCTGGTAATCCGCAGCGGACGCCGCCTGGACAGCTGGAGCCCAGGCCGGCGCATCGGCTATATCGCAACTGTGGGGCTATCCCTGCTCTTCGGCCTGCTACTGGTACTTTGGGGCGGCCTCTCGCCCTGGGCTGGATAGCGCCCGGAGCCTGTTCCCTTCAGATGGAACGTCTGAAGGCGCAAAACAGGCTCTGAGTCCAAAAAGTTAGATCCTGTTTCGATCCGATAACCCGTTCCCCCTTATCGGAATAAGATCCAGCGTCCCTCACGACCGGCCCACCAAAACGCCCGCGTAAACTCCTCGTTTACCAACCACTGGGTAATTCCTGCCTATTCGTCGGCAGGAACTGCACCCCTTGTAGCCGACGGTGGGAGACTGAGGACCTTGAACGGTTTCTTCGCCGCTCTGCAGAGATTTGGTCTCGGCCGCCTTGCGGCCTTCGCCGGCATCGGCGTCGGCATCGCCGCGGCCCTTGGGGCCCTGTTCATGAACCTGGGCCGCCCGAACGCCCTTCTGTACTCAAACCTCGACCTCAAGGAGGCCGGGGAAATCACCCGGGCCCTGGACCAGGCCAATATCCGCTACGAGGCCAAGGGCGACGGATCGACCCTCATGGTGGCGAGGGACGAGGTCGCGACCACCCGACTGCTGCTGTCCGGCAAGGGGCTGCCGACGGCCGGCTCTGTCGGCTACGAAATCTTCGACCAGACCAGCGTCGTCGGCCAGACGGACTTCGTCCAGCAGCTCAACCGCCAGCGCGCCCTCGAGGGCGAGCTGGCCCGGACCATCCAGAGCCTGGACGGCGTCACCTCGGCACGGGTCCACCTGGTATTGCCCAAGAAGGAGCTGTTCGAGGACGAGATCCAGCAGGCCTCGGCCTCCGTCAGCATAGCGGTTGGCGCCCGGGAGCCCACACCGGACCAGGTCCGCGCCATCCAGAACCTGGTGGCGGGCGCTGTCCCGAACATGAAACCCGACAGGGTCACGGTGGTCGACCAGCACGCCAAGACCCTTTCCGGTGGCAGCGAGGGTGACGCCATGGCCGCCGATGGCCGGAAGTCCGCCGTCGAGGCCAGGGTGGCAAAGACCGTCAAGACCCTGGTGGAGGGCGTCGTCGGGCCTGGGAAGGCCCGCGTCAACGTCACGGCTGACCTCGATCTCTCCCAGGTGACCATCCAGCAGGAAACCTTTGACCCTGAAGGTCAGGTGGTGCGTTCGGAGACCACCAGCGAAGAAAACGCCAACGAGAACCAGCCGAACCAGACTGGTGCCGTCACCGCGGCGGCCAACATCCCCGGCGCGCCTCCGAATGCGGAAGGCAATGTGAATTCAGCGTCAGGTCGGACTGGCACGACCACGAACTACGACATCTCCAAGACTGTGCGCACCGAGGTCAAGGAGCCCGGACAGGTCAAGCGCCTCTCGGTCGCCGTGGCTGTGGATGGCGTGACAGCCCCGGCCGACAAGGACGGCAAGCCCGGCGCCTATACGGCCCGTCCGGCAGCGGAGATGCAGAGGATCGAGCAGCTGGTTCGGACCGCTGTCGGCTTCGACGCCCAGAGAGGCGATCAGGTTACGGTGATCAACGTCCAGTTCCCCCGCGCCGACACCGGCGGCGGCGTCGTTACCGCCAACCCGCTGATGGGCTTCGACAAGAACGACATCATGCAGATCGTCCAGTGGGTGATCCTGCTGATTGTTGCCCTGCTGACCATCTTCTTCGTGGTCCGGCCCCTGTTCAACGGCTCGGCCGGGGCCCGGACTGGCGTGACCCGGCTGGTCACGACGGCAGATGGACAGCAGATGATGCTGCCGATGGATCCCTCGACCGGGGATCCGCTCGCCCTGCCCGGCCCCGACCAGAGCGAGATGGAGCAGCGGATCGCGATCGCCAAGATCGAGGGCCAGGTCAAGGCCAGTTCGATCAAGCGCGTGGCGGAGTTCGTGGAGTCCCATCCTGAGGAGTCGGTGGCACTGCTACGCACCTGGCTGCACCAGCCGACATGAGCAGAGGACCCCAAAAAGGCGGCATGATCACCGACGCCGCCATGCTGACGGGGCCGGAGAAGGCCGCGATTGTGCTTCTGACCCTGGGGGAGGAGGGCACCGCGATCTGGCAGATGCTGGACGAGGAGGAGATCAAGGAGGTCTCCCAGGCCATGGCCACCCTCGGCAACGTCACGTCCAACGTCGTCGAAGTCCTGCTGGTCGAATTCATCTCGAACATCTCCGGCGGCGGCACCGTCATGGGCTCGTTCGAGCAGACCCAGCGGCTCCTCGCCTCCTTCCTCGACCCCGACAAGGTCGACGGGCTCATGGAGGAAATCCGCGGTCCGGCCGGCCGGACCATGTGGGACAAGCTGGGCAATGTCAGCGAAGGCGTTCTCGCCAACTACCTCAAGAATGAATACCCGCAGACCGTCGCCGTCGTCCTTTCCAAGGTCAAGCCGGACCATGCCTCCCGCGTCCTCGGTGCCCTGCCCGAGGACTTCGCCATGGAATGCGTGACCCGGATGCTCCGCATGGAGCCGGTCCAGCGCGAGATCCTCGACAAGATAGAGCAGACCCTGCGCACCGAATTCATGTCGAACCTGGCCCGTACCTCCAAGCGCGACAGCCATGAAATGATGGCGGATATCTTCAACTCCTTCGACCGGCAGACCGAGACCCGCTTCATCTCGGCCCTTGAAGAGCGGAACCGCGACAGCGCCGAGCGTATCCGGGCCCTGATGTTTGTCTTCGAGGACCTCTCCAAGCTTGATCCCGGCGGGGTCCAGACCCTGCTCAGGGCGGTGGACAAGGCCCAGCTCGGCCTTGCCCTGAAGGGCGCATCCGAGGATCTGCGGAACCTGTTCTTCTCCAACATGTCCGAGCGTGCCGCCCGGATCCTGCGGGAGGACATGGAGAACATGGGGCCCGTCCGGCTCCGCGATGTCGACCAGGCTCAGATGGCCATGGTCCAGTCGGCGAAGGATCTGGCGCAGAAGGGCGAGATCATGCTCGCCGGCTCCAGCGGCGATGACGAGCTGATCTACTGATGGCCGAGCCCCTCCTCGAAAGATTTGGCTTCGACACCGTGTTTGACGGCGCGGGAAATGTCGCGCGCGGCGCGCCCCGGCCAAAGCGGTACTTCACGGTCGACGAGGTGGAGGCCGTTCGCGCCCGCGCCTTCGCCGAAGGCGAGCAGAAGGCGCTCGGCGAGATATCGGCCCAGCAGGCGCGGGCGCTTGCAGAAATCTCCAAGCACGCGGAGCATGGGCTGGGCAGCCTGGCGCACGTGGCCCATGCCCACCGGGAGGGCTCTGCAGCCCTCGCACTTGCCTGCGCCCGCGCAATAGCAGGCGAGGTCCTGGGCCTCTTCCCACGGGCGGCCCTGGAGAGCGCCCTCGCCGCCCTCGCCGACGAAATCGAGTCTGAACCGCGGCTGATCGTGAGCGTGTCGCCTGCGCTGGCGGCCGGGGTCGGTGAGACCCTGTCCGACACCGCGGCGGCGATCGGATTCGCCGGCCAGATCCTGGTCCGCGAGGATGCCGACCGGATCGGAGCCGCCTTTACCCTGGATTTTGGCGACGGCGCCGCCAGCTTCGATCCCGAAGACGCCGCGCTGCGGGTCGGGAAGGCCCTCGAGGCCGCCCTGGCCGCCGAAGGCATGCACGCTGAACCTCTGCACCCCGGTGGGGAAGGCTGAACGACATGAGCGACAATGATCTCGATCTTGACGAACTGGGTCCGGCCGATACCCCGCCGCATCCGGGCGAAGACATGGGCGAGAAGACCGCATCGGATCTTGCACCCATCTTCGATGTCCCTGTGTCCATCTCGGCTGTTCTCGGCCGTGCCACCATGAGCGTCTCGCAACTGTTGCAGCTCAACTCCGGCAGCGTGCTGGAGCTGGACCGGCGGGTCGGTGAGGCCATCGACATCTACGTCAATAACCGCCTGGTGGCGCGCGGTGAGGTCGTCATCGTCGACGAGCGCCTCGGCGTGACCATGACGGAAATCATCAAGGACGGCGACACCCAGTCCTAGGGACCCGGGGTCAAAGCGGAGACGGATCATGCGGCTTCTAGTCGTTGGACAACTGAACGGACAATTGGCGGCCGCCGTGAAGATGGCGATGGCGCAGGGGGCGAAGGTCAGCCACGTGGAGACTATAGCGGCGGCCACGCATGCCTTGCGGGCCGGACAGGGCGCGGACCTGCTGCTGGTGGACTACAACCTGGATATCGCTGCCCTCATCGCCGCCAACGAAGCCGAGCGCATCCGTGCGCCGGTGGTGGCCTGCGGCGTTGATTCCGACGCCCGCAAGGCGGCCGACGCCATCCGGGCGGGTGCCAAGGAGTTCATTCCTCTTCCGCCGGACGCAGAGATGATCGCCGCGGTCCTGGCCGCGGTGTCCGACGACAATCGCCCGATGATCGCCGAGGACCCAGCCATGCGGGCGGTGATCGCCATGGCCGAGCAGGTGGCACCGTCGGAGGCCTCGATCCTCATCACTGGAGAGAGCGGCTCCGGCAAGGAGATCGTCGCCCGCCACGTCCACCAGAAGTCCCGTCGGACCAGCAAGCCCTTCATCTCGGTGAACTGCGCCGCCATCCCCGAGAACCTGCTCGAAAGCGAACTGTTCGGTCACGAGAAGGGCGCCTTCACAGGCGCCGTCGCCCGCCGGATCGGCAAGTTCGAGGAAGCCAATGGCGGGACCCTGCTGCTGGACGAAATCTCGGAGATGGACACCCGGCTGCAGGCCAAGCTCCTGCGGGCCATCCAGGAACGCGAGATCGACAGGGTGGGCGGCTCCCAGCCCGTAAGGGTCGATATCCGCATCCTCGCCACGTCGAACCGGGACCTGGTGCAGGCCGTAAGGGACGGAACCTTCCGCGAGGACCTGCTTTACCGGCTCAACGTCGTCAATCTGCGGCTGCCGCCGCTTCGCGAACGTCCCGGCGACATCCTGCCGATGGCCGAGTTCTTCATCCGCAAGTACGCTGCGGCGAACGGGCTTTCGCCCCGCGTCCTTTCAGCCGAGGCTCGCCGGCGCCTCCTGGGGCATCGCTGGCCCGGCAATGTGCGAGAGCTTGAGAACGCCATGCATAGGGCGGTTCTGCTGGCCAGCGGAGACATCATCGAGGAAGGCGCGGTCCGCCTTCCGGATGGCCAACCTCTTGGCCCCTCCGACGCGGGCGCCCGCGCCGCCCAGGTCGCGGCCACCACGGCTGAGGCGATCTCGCGGAGCTTTGTCGGCCAGACCGTAGCGGCCATGGAGCAGCAGCTGATCATCGACACCCTGGAACACTGTTTTGGCAATCGTACCCATGCGGCGAACATCCTGGGCATCTCGATCCGGACCCTCCGCAACAAGCTCAAGGAGTACACCGAGGCCGGCATCAGCGTACCGGCGCCCCAGATGGGCGCGAGCGCGGCCTGAGGACCTGATCCGTGGCTGACACAACATTCAATGGGGTCGAGCCCCGCAAGCTGACCCCCGCCCTGGTCCTCAGTTGGTTGTTACGGGGTGAGGTGGCGCTGGCCCTCGGCGTCGTGGCGGTTCTGGTCCTGCTGATCCTGCCCGTCCCGGCCTTCCTTCTGGACGCGCTACTGGCGATCTCGATGGCGTCGTCCATCCTCATCCTGATGACATCGCTGTTCATCCGGAGGCCTCTGGACTTCACAGCCTTCCCGACGGTCCTGCTGGTCACGACCCTGTTCCGGCTGGCCCTGAACGTCGCCTCGACCCGGCTCATCCTGGCGCACGGTCATGAAGGCGTACACGGCGCGGGCAAGGTCATTGAGTCCTTCGGTCGCCTGATGACCGGAGGCAATTTCACGATCGGCATCATCGTTTTCGCCATCCTGGTGATCGTGAACTTCATCGTCATCACCAAGGGTTCAGGCCGGATCGCCGAGGTCGCCGCCCGTTTCACCCTCGATTCCATGCCCGGAAAGCAGATGGCGATCGACGCCGACCTGTCAGCCGGCCTGATCGACCAGGAAGAGTCGCGCCAACGCCGCAAGGAGCTCGAACAGGAGTCGACCTTCTTCGGCTCGATGGACGGTGCCTCGAAGTTCGTCCGCGGAGACGCCATCGCCGGGCTGATCATCGTGGCGATCAACATCATCGGCGGCATTCTCATCGGAACCCTGCAGCATGGCGTTCCACTGGCGCAGGCGGCTTCCACCTACACCCTCATGACGATCGGCGACGGCCTGGTGACCCAGATTCCGGCGCTGATCATCTCGATCGCCGCCGGCTTCCTGGTGTCCAACGCAGGCGTCGACGGCTCAACGGACAAGGCGCTGGTCACGCAGTTGGCCATGAACCCCATCAGCCTGGGCATGGTCTCGGCAACGTCGGGCGTGATCGCCCTGATCCCGGGCATGCCGGTGATACCCTTCGCCCTGCTCTCCATCGCCGCCGGCTTCCTCGCCTGGAAGCGATCCTCGAATGCGCGGATAGCTGAGTTCCTGGGGACAGAAGACCCCGGCAGATCCCTGCCGGAAACCGAGGAGCACATCAGCCAGACCCTTGCCATGGACGAGATCAAGATCGAGCTTGGCTACGGGTTGCTGCCCCTGATCAACGACCTTGAAGGCCGTCGCCTCACAGACCAGATCAAGGCCCTGCGCAAGACACTCGCGGCGGAGTTCGGCTTTGTGATGCCGCCGGTCCGGATCCTCGACAACATGCGGCTGCCCGCCCAGGGCTACCTCATCCGCATCAAGGAGCTGGAGGCCGGATCTGGAGAAGTGCGCCTCGGAAGCCTGATGGCCATGGACCCGCGGGGTGGGCAGGTGGATCTGCCGGGCGAGCACATGCGTGAGCCCGCCTTCGGACTGCCGGCGACCTGGATCGAGGATAGCCTCCGGGAGGAGGCGACCTTCCGCGGCTACACTGTGGTCGACCCCGCCACCGTGCTCACCACCCATCTCACCGAGATCCTCAAGGAAAACATGCCGGATCTGCTGTCCTATTCGGAGGTCCAGAAGCTGCTCCGGGATCTGCCGTCCGAGCAGAAGAAGCTGGTCGACGACCTCGTCCCCTCGGTGGTCTCGGCGACCACGCTCCAGAGGGTCCTGCAGGCCCTCCTGCGCGAACGCGTCTCGATCCGCGACCTGCCCTCCATCCTCGAGGGGCTCGGCGAGGCGGCGCCGCACAGCACTTCGCTCACCAGCCTCGTCGAGCAGGTCAGGGCCCGGCTGGCCCGGCAGCTCTCCTTCGCCCACCGCGGGGACGACGGTGCCCTGCCGATCATCACCCTCTCGCCAGACTGGGAGGCCGCCTTTGCCGAGTCCCTGGTCGGGTCAGGCGAGGACCGGCAGCTGTCCATGGCACCATCGCGGCTCCAGGAGTTCATCCGTGGGGTTGGCGACGCCTTCGAGCGCGCAGCGCAGGCTGGGGAGTCTCCGGTCCTCCTCACCAGCCCGGGAATCCGCCCCTATGTCCGCTCATTGATAGAGCGCTTCCGAGGCCAGACCCCGGTCATGAGCCAGAACGAAGTCCACCCCCGGGCACGGCTCAAGACCGTGGGGGTGATCTGATGGTCGAGGGAGATC
>JBMOEP010000003.1:0-19777 GCA_049314675.1 Phenylobacterium sp. | reverse complement strand
TGCTTACCGGACGGCCGGGCTACGAGGTCACCTCCGGTGCCGCTGAACTGGACGGTGTCGATCTCCTGACCCAGGCTCCCGACGAAAGGGCAGCCAGGGGGCTCTTCCTATCTTTCCAGTATCCCCTTGAAATACCGGGGGTTCCGGCTCTGACGTTCATCCGGACCTCGGTCAACGCTCAGCGCAAGGCGCGGGGTGAGGCGGAGATGTCGGCACCCGACTTCCTGAAACGGGCCCGGGCCTGCGCCGCAGACCTGAAGATGGACTTCGACATGCTCAAGCGCCCCCTCAACGTCGGCTTCTCGGGGGGTGAGAAGAAGCGCATGGAAATCCTTCAGATGGCGCTGTTGTCGCCACGCTTCATGATCCTGGACGAGACTGATTCCGGCCTCGACATCGACGCCCTGCGGATCGTCTCTGAGGGGGTTAACGCCTTGCGCGGCCCCGACCGCAGCCTGCTTGTCATCACCCATTACCAGCGCCTTCTGGACTACATCCGGCCGGATCGTGTCCATGTGCTCGCGGCCGGCCGGATCGTGGCCAGCGGCGGCCCTGAACTCGCCCACGAACTCGAGCGGGACGGTTACGACAAGTTCGCGAGGGCTGCGTGAACCTGGCTGAGGCCATCCGGCTGCGGGATTCCTCCCGGCTGCCCTCGCGGCGTGATGAGGACTGGCGCTGGACGGACCTCAGGAGCCTGGTCCGGACCTTGCCGGAACCCTCGCCATCGCTGGACGCTGCCCGGCTTGGGCCTGGCCCCTTTGAGGGGATCTGCGAGACGGTTGTGACCTTCGCGAACGGCGTTGGGCCCGGCGCGATCGAGGTCTCCGCCGGTGAGACCCGGACCTTGGCTCTGAGAAATATCGCGCGTGGCGAGGGCTCACATGCGGCCCATCTCCGGATTACGGTCGCCGCCGGGGCCCGCCTGACCCTTCTGGAGTCCCATGAAGGCGATGGGGGCGGTCTGTCGCTTCTCTCCCTCGAGGTCGACCTGGCTTCAGGCGCATCGTGCGAGCGCCTGGTCATCGCCGATGGCGGGGCCGACGCGATCTCGCTGGTGGACGCCGATGTCCGGCTCGGGGCCGGAGCCGAGTGGGTCCAGACCCTTCTGACCAACGGCGCCCGCCGCCAGAGGCTGGAGACCCGGGTTCTCAATCCTGGCGAGGGCGCCAGCGTGCGCCTGGACGGAGCCTATGTTCTCTCTGGCCGTAGCCACGCGGACCTGACCTCCAGCGTGAAACATTCCGGTCCCCAGGGCCAGACCGTCCAGCTCACCCGGGGCGTGGTCGACGACCAGGCCCGGGCCGTCTTCCAGGGGCGGATCACGGTCGAGGCCGGCGCCGATGGAACCGATGCGCGGATGGCGCACAACGCCCTGATCCTGTCAGATCGCGCCGAGGTGGACGCCCGCCCGGAGCTTGAGATCTACGCGGACGACGTGGCCTGCGCCCATGGGGCCACGGTCGGTGCCCTGGATGCTGAGTTGCTGTTCTACATGCGCCAGAGGGGGCTTCCCGAGGCGGAGGCCCGATCCCTGCTCCTGGCGTCCTTCCTCGGTGAAGTCATCGACCGCATTCAGTGCGCCGCCGCCGCCGGGCGCATGCGGGCCTGGCTGCAAGGGCGCATAGGGGGATCTGTGGAATGACCTTCGATCCCCAGTCCATCAGGGCAGAATTCGCGATCCTTTCGCGGTGTATTGGCGACCGTCCCCTAGTCTACCTCGATAGCGCCGCCTCGGCCCAGAAGCCCGAAATTGTGATCCAGGCCATGACGGACCTGATGCGTCACAGCTATGCCAACGTGCACCGCGGCCTGCATACGCTTGCGAATGAAACGACTGAACTCTATGAAAACGCGAGAGAAAATATCGCCAAATTCATAGGGGCGGCACCGTCTGAGGTCGTCTTTACCCGAGGCGCGACAGAAGCCCTGAACCTGGTGGCTGCAGGCCTTGGGGCCGGGATGTCGGAGGGCGACGAAATCCTCCTGACGGAGATGGAGCACCACGCCAACATCGTGCCCTGGCACTTCCTCCGGGAGCGCAAGGGGGTGGTGCTTCGGTTCGCACCGATCCACGAGGACGGTGCCCTGGACCTCGAAGCCCTGGAACGCATGATCTCGCCGCGCACCCGGGTCATCTCGCTTGTCCACATGTCCAATGTCCTCGGGACAGTGAATCCGGTGGCGAAGGTCGCCGCCCTGGCTCGGGCGGCCGGCGCGGTAACCGTGGTGGATGCCTGCCAGTCTGTTGTCCATGCGCCTCTGGATGTGGCCGCACTCGGCGCCGACTTCGTCGCGTTTTCCGGGCACAAGCTCTACGGGCCAACGGGTATCGGGGTCCTTTGGGGAAAACCCGAGCGTCTTACCGCCCTTCCACCCTGGCAAGGCGGTGGAGAAATGATCGACCGGGTAGACTTCGACCACATCACTTATGCCGAGCCGCCCCTCCGGTTCGAGGCTGGCACGCCCGCGATCGTCGAGGCCATCGGACTGGGCGTCGCCGTCAAATGGCTGGAAGGTCTTGATCGTGCTGCCATTGCCGCGCACGAACATGCGCTCTACGACGCCGCCGCCGCCGGACTGTCCCGCATCCCGGGTGCCAGGATCCTGGGGACAACGCCGGACAAGGGTGCAATTCTCAGCTTCACCCTGGAGGGTGCCCACGCCCATGACGTCGCCCAGCTGCTTGACCGCTACGGCGTGGCGGTTCGGGCCGGAGCCCATTGCGCCGAGCCGCTCATGCGTAGACTGGGCGTGAGCTCCAGCCTCCGCGCCTCCTTCGCCCTCTACAACACCCGCCAGGAGGTCGACGCCTTCCTGGACGCCCTGGATCGAACCCGGACCTTCTTCACATGAGTGCAAATCCCGAAGAGACGAACGGTGCCCTGAGCCCGTCAGAGCTTGACCGCCTCACAGATCGCCTGATCGAGGCCTTCAAGACCGTGTTCGACCCGGAGATCCCGGTCGACATCTACGAGCTTGGCCTCATCTACAAGGTCGACGTGTCGGATGACCGGGACGTGGCGGTCGACATGACCCTGACCGCCCCGGGGTGCCCTGTCGCGGGCGAGATGCCCGGTTGGGTCGAGGACGCGGTCCGGAATGTTCCGGGGGTGCGGGCCGTCAAGGTCGACCTGGTCTTTGATCCGCCCTGGGATCCCTCCCGGATGTCGGATGAGGCCAAGCTTCAATTGAACATGTTCTGAGGCCATATAGACGCCATGACCCTCGAGACCCCAACCCTCACGCCCCGTCCGCGCCGACCGCGCCCCCAGGTGGTTGCCCTGTCGCCAGCCGCTGCCGAGCGGGTACGGGAAATCATCGCGCGTTCGGAACACCCCGTCGCGGGCCTGCGGGTCGGCGTGCGCAATGGCGGCTGCGCCGGTCAGGAGTACGTCCTGGACTATGCGGAAGTCGCCGATCCGCTTGATGAGGTCGTCGTGGACCAGGGCGTGACAGTCCTGGTCGAGCCGTCGGCCGTGCTGTTCCTGCTGGGAACCGTGATCGACTACGAGGTCACCCGGCTGTCCGCCAAGTTTGTATTCCGCAACCCCAATCAGACCGACGCCTGCGGCTGCGGCGAGAGCGTAACCATCCAGCCTGCACAAGCCCCAGACGCCTGAAGCGCCCTATTTGCGGCTGAAGACCGCGACGCGCTTCTGGAGGAAGGCCATGACACCCTCGCGGAAGTCGGACGTCCGGCCAGCCGTGCGCTGGGCGACGCGCTCGGCGTGCAGTTGCTGGAGCCATTGATTGTCGAGGCTTTCCCAGATCAGCTTGCGGATCGACCCGAGAGCCCAGGGGCCCTCGGCAAGGGAACGGGCGATTACATGGGCAGTGGACATCAACTCTTCGTCCGGAACGACCCTGTTCACCAGACCCCAGTCCAACGCCGTCTTCGCAGGAATCTTCTCGCCCAGGAGGGCCATTTCCAGCGCACGCGCCTTGCCGATGAGACGGGGAAGCAGGTAGGTCGATCCGCCGTCGGGCACCAGGCCAATCCGACGGAAAGCCTGGAGGAAGTAGGCGCTCTCGCCGGCCACGATGATGTCACCCATCAGGGCAAGAGAGCATCCCACGCCGGCTGCCGCACCATTGATGGCCGTCACGATCGGGATGGGATAGTCGCGCAGGGAGGTCATGAAGGGGTTGTAGACCGTCTCCAGTGCGGAGCCGGAATCCGGACCCTCGGGATCGGCGCTGGCAGCCCCACCGGATCCACCCCCGCCGGAGAGATTGGCGCCGGAGCAGAAGCCGCGGCCTTCACCCGTGAGGATGACGCACCGGGCACCGGAGTCCTGCCGGGCAAAGGCGGCGAAGGCTGTACGGAGTTCTGCCATGGTATCGAGGCCGGCGGCGTTCAGGGTCGCCGGGTCTGCCAGGCAAATGACGGCGATGCCGTCGTTGAGCGAAACCTTGATCTTCTCGTACACCATTCTCGCCTCCCCAATTGAACTCATGGACAAGGAACCGCGGCTTACCTTGCGTCAGGCCAGAGGTTTCGAACCCTCGCCCAAAACCGCTAGGCAGATCCTGGCCCCTGTCAGATCTCGCTCTCGATAACCATGCGGTTCCGGCCCCTGCGCTTGGCTGAGTAGAGGTTGGTGTCGGCACGTTCGACAAGGTCGTGGACACTTTCGCCGGAGCGGAAGGCTGCAATCCCCGCTGACAGGGTGATGATGCCGAGGTTGTCGTTGGTCGACCGTCTGCGGATGCTGGTGGAGGATACGTCCTTGAGGATCGAACTCACCAGCGGCGAGGCGTCGAACAGGTTCTCTCCGGGCAGGATGAACGCAAACTCTTCGCCACCGAAGCGAGAGGCGAAACGCGGCGGGCTAACGCGCTTGCGGATGATTCCAGCCACGTACCGGAGCACCTGGTCGCCGGTCTGGTGGCCCCAGGTATCGTTGAACTTCTTGAAGTGGTCGATGTCGAGGAGCACCAGGCAAAATGGCTCCCCGGTGGCTTCGGCCCCAGACCGGACGCTTTCAATCTCCTCGTCGAAGGCCCGCCGATTGGCGAGCCGAGTCAGGGGATCGGTAGCGGCCTCCTTGCGGACTTCCTGAAGTTGCTCGCGCAGCATGGCCACTTCTGAGGTCGATGCAGCAAGGGCGCGCTCCACCTCCACGTTCTGGGCCTGCATGTCTCGGGTTGCATCGGACAAGTCAGCGACCACCCCTCGCAGGGCTTCGCTGCTGGGATCGGCACCGAGGCTGCGGGACGTCTCCTCCAGCCGAGACGAGAAGGTCTCGCTGGTCGCCTGTGCCGATCGGATCGCCTGTTCAGCACTGGCCAGTTCCCGTGACAGGGCCTGGCCCGTGTCCCGGATGTGCTCAGTGAGGCGCTGTCGGGGCAGGTAGATAGACGCCAGGTTCTCGGCGACGTCCTCGGTGATCGCCTCGCCCTTTTCGAGGAGGCGTGCGAGTTCCTTGGCCAGAGGACTGTCCGGGTCGGCGGTGACGTAGGCCCAGATCTCGTAGTTGATCGGCGTCGGCCAGACACGCTGGCCCTCAAGCTGCTCCAGCGCACTGCGGGCGAGCGCATAGGCTTCAGGTGACCTTAACCGCGCCTCAAAATCCTCGGCCATCGCGCTGTACCGCTTACCTCCGCAGGAGACCCCGGGCGCACCAAAATGCGCCGACCACCGCTTCAGTTCAGCCTGAGGCTACGGGAGTCAAGCGTCGAGACCAACCGGGCTCATTTTTGTCCAGAAGTCGTCGGGCGGGTCAGGAAAGCAGGGAGTTCGCTACCGAAGCCGACAACAGGCTTACCGCCCTGGCGGTCTTCATCCTGGGAAGAGTCCCGCCGGCTTTCGCCTCGCTCTTGTCGACCATTCCGCGCAGGGGCTTCGGCCGGTTCGGCAGTCCTTGGCGCGCGCGGAGCCACATCGGCTGACGTCCGTCCCTCTGACCTGGCGGTACGCGACCTGCGGGATTGGGTTTCCCGTTCGGTGCTGGCCTCGGGCGCCGCTTTTGCAACCTCTGGCTGAGCCGGCTCGGCAGGAATGGCCTCGTGCCCGTCAATCGCCTGCCGCTCGGTACGTTCCCTTCTGGGGGGACGGCCTTCCCCGTCGCGCTCTCGTCCCCGTTCGCGGTCACGATCGCGTCCACGGGCCGTGCCGCGGCCACCCTTGCGGTCGTCACGGGGGGTGTCGTGGATGGCCGTAAAGTCAACGCCTTCCAGCACGATCTCTTCAGGCTCCTGCCCGATGAGCTTCAAGACCTTGTCTATATTCTTGGCGTCGGCCGGGGTCACGATCATCAGGGCGCGGCCAGACTTGCCAGCCCGGCCCGTGCGTCCGATCCGGTGCACGTAGTCTTCGGCGTGGTGGGGAACGTCATAGTTGAAGACGTGGCTGACATCGGGGATGTCGAGGCCCCGGGCGGCGACGTCTGAAGCGCAGAGAAGCTTGAGGTCGCCGTTGCGGAAGGCGTCCAGGGTCCGCATCCGAGTCTGCTGGTCGAGGTCACCGTGGATGGCAGCGGCGTCGAGGCCGTGCGTCCGCAGGGACTTGGCGACGATGTCCACTTCGGACTTCCGGTTACAGAAGACGATCCCGTTCTTGATCCCTTCCTTCTCGATCAGCATCCTCAGAGCGGTGCGCTTGGCCTTGGGATCCGAGGTCGGAAGACGGACAATGTGCTGGGCGATGGTCTCGGCGGTGGTGGCGGGTTTGGCCACCTCGATTCGGACCGGATCGTTCAGGAACTGCTTGGTCAGCCGCGTGATCTCGGGCGGCATGGTCGCAGAGAAGAACAGGATCTGCTTCTTGGGCGGGGTCAGCTTGAAGATCCGCTCGATGTCGGGAATGAAGCCCATGTCGAGCATGCGATCGGCTTCGTCGACCACGAGGATCTGTACTCCGGTCATGAGCAGCTTGCCCCGTTCGAAGTGGTCCAGCAGTCGGCCGGGGGTCGCAATCACGACGTCGACGCCCCGATCGAGCTTGAGTTCCTGGTCGTTGAAGGAGACC
This sequence comes from Phenylobacterium sp., assembly GCA_049314675.1. GTDB lineage: Bacteria > Pseudomonadota > Alphaproteobacteria > Caulobacterales > Caulobacteraceae > Phenylobacterium. The sequence goes on along the minus strand of JBMOEP010000003.1, from coordinate 12,804 downwards.
CCGCCGATCAGGAGGACCCAGGACAGCTTCCGGGCCTGGCCTGCAGAGTAGCGCTCGAAGGAGGCTGAGACCTGGTCGGCGAGTTCCCGGGTCGGGGCGATCACCAGGGCTCGCGGCATGCGGGCGCGGCTGCGGCCCGCCGCGAGGCGCTCAATCAGCGGCAGGGTGAAGGCGGCGGTCTTCCCGGTGCCCGTCTGGGCGATGCCCAGGACATCCTTGCCCGTGAGGGCAACGGGGATGGCTTCGGCCTGGATCGGGGTGGCAGTCGTATAGCCAGTGTTGAAGACGGCTTGCAAGATTTCGGGCGATAGGCCCAGTTCAGAGAATTCGGTCATTCGTTGCCTAAAGGGCGACGGGCCCGTCCCGCGGGGCGGGGGCGCGCGCGGCGCAGCGGCGCGGACGTTATTCGCCGCGCGGGGGGGAACATAAGGGCTGGGGGCCCCAAGTCAACGCGCAAGCGCAATCCGACTAGACGTCAAGGTCCGCCGTCGCGAACTCGGCATTCTCCTGGATGAACCTGAACCTCAGTTCGGGTTTGCGCCCCATCAGGGCCTCCACGAGGTCGGCGACCTGTTCCTCGGACCGGGGCAGGGTGACCCGGGCAAGGGTCCGGCTCGCCGGATCCATCGTTGTCTCGCGGAGCTGGGCCGGCATCATCTCTCCCAGGCCCTTGAAGCGCCCGACTTCAGGCTTCTTGCCCTTGAACTCCCCGGCCAGGAGGGCGACGCGGTGCGCGTCGTCCCGGGCATAGACCGTCTTGCCGCCATGGCTGATGCGAAAGAGGGGCGGGAGGGCCAGGTAGAGCCGGCCAGCGCGTATGAGCTGCGGCATGGTCCTGTAGAAGAAGGTGATCAGCAGGCTGGCGATGTGGGCACCATCCACGTCAGCGTCGGTCATGATAACCACCCGCTCGTACCGAAGGTCTTCCTCGCGGAATCGGGCACCGCCCTGGACGCCCAGGGCCAGCATGAGGTCGGACAGCTCCTTGTTCTGGCCCAGCTTGTCCGCGGTGGCTGAGGCGACGTTCAGGATCTTGCCGCGGAGGGGTAGGATGGCTTGGTTGCGGCGGTTCCTGGCCTGCTTGGCCGACCCGCCAGCGCTGTCCCCCTCGACGATGAAGATCTCCGAGCCATCGGCCGCCTGGGCGGAACAGTCCGCCAGTTTTCCAGGTAACCGTAGCTTACGGGTCGCCGAAGCCCGCGAGACCTCCCTGTCCTTGCGGCGCTTCAGCCTGTCTTCAGCGCGCTGGATGACGAAGTCGAGGAGGGTGCGGGCCGAGCGTGGCTGGGCCGCAAGCCAGTGGTCGAAGGGGTCCCGCAGGGCGGTTTCAACCAGCCTCTGGGCCTCGGCAGAGGACAACCGCTCCTTGGTCTGTCCCTGGAACTCGGGATTGGCGATGAAGACGCTGACCAGGCCGCCCGCCTGGGCGACAACATCTTCGGCGGTGAGAAGTCCCGCGCGCTTCTCCCCCACGAGTTCGGCGTAGGCCTTGAGCCCGCGGGTCAGTGCGGCGCGGAAGCCGGCCTCGTGTGTCCCGCCCTCCGGGGTGGGCACGGTGTTGCAGTAGGACTGCAGGAAGCCATCCGCCTCACCGAAGCCTGCGCCGGTCCAGGCCACCGCCCATTCGACCTTGCCGGGGTCGCCCTTGCGCTCGAAGCGACCGGTGAAGGGTTCCGGGGTCACGGTCTCCACGTCGCGGACCCGTTCCGCCAAAAAGTCAGCGAGGCCGTTGGGGAAGCGAAGCACCGCCTCGGCCGGCGTCTGGTCCTGGATCCGCGACGGGTCACAGGACCAGCGGATCTCGACCCCCGCAAAGAGGTAGGCCTTGGATCGGGACATTCGATAGAGGCGGGCCGGTCGGAAGCCGACGCCGTCGCCGAAGATCAGGCTGTCCGGCCGGAAGGCGATGACGGTTCCATGTTTGCGCGTCGCGCCCAGCTTTTCGAGCCCACCCACGGGCTTTCCCCGACTGAACACCTGCCGCCACTCAAAGCCGTCCTTGAAGGCGGTGACCTCCAGGTGCTCCGACAGGGCGTTGACCACCGAGACACCCACGCCGTGCAGGCCGCCGGAGGTTTCGTAGGCCTTGCCCGAGAACTTTCCGCCGGAATGCAGGATGGTCATGATGACCTCCAGGGCCGACTTGCCCGGATACTGGGGATGAGGATCCACCGGGATGCCGCGACCGTCATCGCGGACGGTCAGGGTACCGTCGGCTTCCAGCCGGACCTCGATGACCCGGGCATGTCCGGCCACAGCCTCGTCCATGGCGTTGTCGAGGACCTCGGCGAAGAGATGGTGCAGCGCCCGCTCGTCCGTGCCGCCGATGTACATGCCCGGGCGCTTGCGGACGGGCTCCAGGCCCTCGAGGACCTCGATGTCCTTTGCGGAATAGTCGCCGCGGGAAGCGGGGGCCCTGGCAGGTGCAGACCCGGGGACAGCCGGCTCCCGCGGGGTGCCAGCCGACGGCGGGTCATCGAACAGCGAGGCCTGAGGAGGAGGGTCAGCCATTTGAGTTCAATGGCGCGATTCGGCGTGGCTCTGCCTCACGAGGTCCAGAAACAAGAAGGCCGCCGGGTGACCGGCGGCCTTCGGGGGCTCATCGCGGGGAGGGCGCGATCAGCACTTGTAGTACATGTCGAACTCGACCGGATGCGGATGCAGTTGGAGACGCATCACCTCTTCCATCTTCAGTTCGATGTAGGAGTCGATGAAGTCGTCGTCCATGACGCCGCCGGCCTTCAGGAAGGCGCGGTCCTTGTCCAGGTTCTCGAGCGCCTCACGCAGGGAGCCGCAGACCTCGGGTACCTTCTTCTGCTCGCGCGGGGGAAGGTCGTAGAGGTTCTTGTCCTGCGGGCCGCCCGGATCGATCTGGTTGATGATGCCGTCGAGGCCGGCCATCAGCAGGGCGGTAAAGGTCAGGTAGGGGTTGCCCATCGGATCGGGGAAGCGGGCCTCGATTCGCTTGGCCTTCGGGCTGTCGACGTGCGGGATGCGGATCGACGCCGAGCGGTTACGAGCCGAGTAGGCCAGCTTCACTGGGGCCTCATAGCCCGGCACCAGGCGCTTGTAGGAGTTGGTGGTCGAGTTCGAGAAGGCGTTGATCGCCTTGGCGTGCTTGATGATCCCGCCGATGTACCAGAGGCACATCTGCGAGAGGCCAGCGTATTTGTCCCCGGCGAACAGAGGCTTGCCGGCGCCCCAGATCGACTGGTGGACGTGCATGCCCGAGCCGTTGTCGGCGAACATCGGCTTGGCCATGAAGGTGGCCGACTTACCGTAGGCCGCCGCCACGTTGTGGATGACGTACTTGTAGAGCTGCATACGGTCGGCCATCACCACGAGGGTGTCGAACTTCAGGCCGAGTTCATGCTGGGCGGGCGCCACCTCGTGGTGGTGCTTTTCCGGCTTCATGCCCAGCTCGCCCATCACCGCCAGCATTTCGCCGCGCAGGTCCTGGGCGGAGTCTACCGGGTTGACCGGGAAGTAGCCGCCCTTGGGGCCTGGGCGATGGCCCATGTTACCCTCGGGATATTCACGGCCGGAATTCACCGGGAGTTCCGTGGAGTCGAAGGAGTAGCCGGTATTGTGCGGGGCGGTGGACCAGCGCACGTCGTCGAAGATGAAGAACTCGGCCTCGGGGCCGAAGAAGGCGGTGTCGCCGATCCCGGCTGACTTCAGGTAGTTCAGCGCCGACTTGGCGATCGACCGCGGGTCACGGTTGTAGGGTAGGCCGCTGTCAGGGTTCACCACGTCGCACATCAGGGCGAGGGTGGTCTGCTGGTAGAAGGGGTCGATGATGGCGGTGTCCAGGTCCGGACGCAGCTTCATGTCGCTCTCGTTGATCGCCTTCCAGCCAGCAATGGACGATCCGTCGAACATGGTGCCGTCCGTCAGGAATTCGTCGTCCACCAGGTCGATGTCAAAGGTGACGTGTTGCAGCTTGCCGCGGATGTCAGTGAAGCGGACGTCAACGTACTTGACGTCTTTTTCCTTGATCTGGTCCAGAATGTCCTTGGCCGTGGCCATGATGTTTCCCTTCTCGATTAAATCCGAATCCTTTGCCGTCTAGACGGCGGCCTCTCCCGTCTCGCCAGTGCGGATGCGCAGGACATCCAGCACCTCGGAAACAAAGATCTTTCCGTCGCCGATCCGCCCTGTCCGGGCGGCTCCAACGATGGCCTCCAGCGCGGCCTCGAGTTGGTCGTCAGCGATCACCACCTCAACCTTGATCTTGGGCAGGAAGTCCACGACGTACTCTGCACCCCGGTAGAGTTCGGTGTGCCCCTTCTGGCGACCATAGCCCTTGGCTTCAATCACGGTCATGCCCTGGACGCCCATCTCCTGAAGGGCTTCCTTCACCTCATCGAGCTTGAAGGGCTTGATGACCGCTTCGATCTTTTTCATCTGCCAACTCCCACCGGAACGGAAGCCCAGCGCACCCGAGCGCACGTGACCCACCCTGAGCCCGGCGACAAGCTTTGGTACGAACCAGAGCGCTGGCCGGAGATGGATTTATGGATGGGTGCCTATTTCATGAGCGTCAAGCGCCCAAATAGTGTGCAATTCCCAGTGCTACCCGAATTCCCCTTGAGGGACGTCCTTCAGCGCCTAGGATTGGTATCACAACCAAGGGGTGGGGAGCTGTGAGCGACGAAACAACGCCGGTTCTGGTCGGTGGCGGGCAGTTCACCTGGCGGGGCGATCCCGCAGCCTCGCCATCTCCGACCCAACTGCTCAAGTTCGCGGCGGAACGGGCGGCTTCGGACGCGGGTCTGGAGCCCTCGGTCCTCTCCGGGATCGACGGGCTTGCGGTGATAAGTTTCGCCGTAGACGCCCCTGGCGAGCGGCGACTCATGCCCCACTCGACAAATCCACCTGCGACCCTGGCCCGGCGGCTGGGTGCCTCACCCGACTGGAGTGTCTATACCCGGACGGGGGGGAACAGCTCCCAGTACGCCATCAATGTCGCCGCCCAGCGGATCGCCGAGGGCCGCAACCAGCAGATCCTGGTGGTCGGCGCAGAGTTCATGGGCTCAGGCGTGAAACGCCTCACCCGGGGCCTCGGCTTTGAGGACTGGGATGACGCCGAGGACCTGCCGCCGCCGGAGTGGATCGGCGATGGGCGTCCTGGGGTCAGCGCCTATGAGGCCGTTCATGGGATGGACCGGCCGATCAACATCTACCCCCTGTTCGAAAACGCCCTCCGCGCCCGGGATAGCCGCTCGATCCTGGATCACCAGAAGCATATGGGCGAACTGTTCGCGCCCTTCACCCAGGTGGCGGCGGGCAATCCGGAGGCCTGGTTCCCCACGCAGCGCTCGGCGGAGGAACTGGTCACGGTGACGGCCGCCAACCGGATGATTGGCTTTCCCTATCCGAAGTTCCTGAACGCCATCATGGACGTGGACCAGTCAGCGGGCGTCCTGATCACCAGCCTGGCAAGGGCCCGGGAACTCGGGGTGGGAGAGGACCGGATGGTCTTCCTTCATGGCTGCGCTGACGCCAACGACATCTGGAACCCCATCGAGCGCCAGGACTTTCATTCCAGTCCGGCCATGCGCCTGACCGGAGAGCAGGCCCTGGACATGGCCGGGATCTCGGTCGCCGAGGTCGCCGCTTTCGACCTCTACTCCTGCTTCCCTTCCGCCGTGCAGGTGGGCGCTGAGTCCCTCGGCCTGTCCCTGGACGATCCCCGGGGCTTCACGGTCACCGGCGGCCTGCCCTACGCAGGCGGGCCGGGTAACAACTACGCCATGCATGGCGTCGTGGTCATGATGCAGCGACTTCGGGCCCGTCCTGGGACCTTCGGCCTCTGCACGGCCAACGGCTGGTACCTCACCAAGCAGTCGACCGGCGTCTATTCGACCCGTCCGCCCTCGCGCCCCTTCGAGCGGCAGGACCCTCGGGTCCTGCAGGGCCGGATCGATTCCCTGCCGCGTCCGACCGTCATCGAACGGCCATCCGGGCGGGGGAAGGTGGAGACTTACACCGTGATTCATGACCGCGAAGGGTTTCGGATGGGCGTCATCCTGGGCCGGGACGCGGCGGATCGCCGCTTCGCCGCCATTATTCCCGGAACCGAGACCGCCGCCCTGGCTTCCCTCGAGACGGTGGAGGGCGTGGGCCGCACCGGAACCGTCTCGCGCTCCGACGATGACCGCCGCAACCTTTTCACACTGGACTAGACCATGCAGACCCTCTTCCTGATCCGCCACGGAAAGCCCGCCGCCGTCTGGGGGGAGGCTGACGATGACCCTGGCCTCGACGATACCGGCCGTGCCCAGGCCGAGGCGGCCCGCGACTACCTCCTGTCCCTGCCCGAAGACCAGCGCCCCACCCGGGTGGTCAGTTCGCCCCTGCGCCGCTGCCGGGAGACCGCCGTTCCGACCGCCGAGGCCCTTGGAGTCGAGATCGAGATCGATCCCGGTGTCGGTGAGATTCCCACCCCCGCGGCCCTTTCCGCCGAGGATCGCCCCGGCTGGCTGCGCGAGGCCTTCCAGGGTCGCTGGTCCGAGATTCGCGGAGACCTGGACTACGAGCAGTGGCGGCGCAGGGCCGCCGACTCCCTGCTGGTCCGGGGTGGGACGGCCGTATTCAGCCACTATGTGGCGATCAACGCCGTGATGTCGCTTCTGGAGGGTGAGGACCGGGTCCTGGTCTTCCGGCCCGACCACGCCTCAATATCTACCCTTGGGACGGATGGCAGCAGGCTCTCCCTTGTCTTGCGGGGGCGCGAGGCGTCCACCGGCGTCCTGTAGCCATGCCGGCCAGGCCTATCCTCACCGTCGTCGAGATGGCCCGTGCAGACCGGGCCGCCGTGAAACGCGGCGAGACGGTCGAGGGGCTGATGCAGAGGGCGGGTCGCGCCGTGGCCCGGGCGGTGGAGGCCCGATTTCCACCCCAGCCCGTGCGGGTCCTCTGCGGACCCGGGGATAACGGCGGAGATGGCTATGTTGTCGCCGCTGAACTTGCCCGCAAGGGCTGGCCCGTCGTGGTCGAAGCACTGGCACCCCCGGCCTCGCCCGCCGCGCGTGCGGCCCGGGCCGCCTGGAGCGGGGAGGTCGCCGCCTGGGGGGAAGGGGGAGGCGAGGGGCTGTTGATCGACGCCCTGTTCGGCGCCGGGCTCAACCGGCCCCTGGACGCCGGGGTCTCGCGTCGGCTGGAGGCCCTGACAACCGCAGGCGCCCATACCGTTGCCGTCGACCTTCCCAGCGGCCTGTCCGGCGATACCGGGCAGCCCGTTGGCGGCTTCGCGGCGTCTGCCGAACTCACAGTCACCTTCCAGGTCCGCAAGCCGGTCCACGTCCTCTTTCCCGGCCGGGAACTGTGCGGCGAGATCGTGGTGGCGGACATCGGCCTGGGAGAGCTGACCTCCCAGCTCTTCGAGAATGATCCCGACCTGTGGCCGGAGCGCTTTCCCTGGCCCTCGACGTCTGGGCACAAGCACAGCCGGGGGCGGCTGGCGGTGGTCAGCGGCGGGCCCTGGCGGACCGGCGCGGCGCGCCTGGCCGCCCGGGCCGGGCTTCGCGTCGGCGCAGGCGTCGTGACCCTGGCGTCACCGCGCGACGCTCTGGCCGTGAATGCCGCCCACCTTGAGGCGGTCATGCTGGTCCCCGCGGATACGGCCGACGAGCTGGAGGACGCCTGTTCCGCCATGGATGCAGTCATCATCGGGCCCGCCGCGGGGATTGAAGACGGAACCCGGGAAAAGGTCTTCGCCCTGGGAAGGACAGGTGCTGCCCTCGTCATCGACGCCGACGCCATCACGGTCTTCCGGCAGTCGCCCGGGGACCTCTTTGCCGTCCTGGACGTCGACGACGTCCTGACCCCCCACGAGGGTGAGTTCGAACGCCTGTTCCCCGGCAAGCTCGCCAGCGCACCGACGCGGATCGATGCGGCCCGGGATGCGGCACGTAGGGCTGGCGCCGTGGTGGTGCTGAAGGGTGCCGACACGGTGGTCGCCCATCCGGATGGGCGGGCGGCCATTAATCTCAACGCGCCGCCCTGGTTGGCGACCGCTGGCTCCGGCGATGTCCTCGCGGGACTTATCGGTGGGCTTCTCGCCCAAGGGGCCTCCGGCTTCGACGCCGCCTGCGCCGGGGCGTGGATCCACGCCGAAGCTGCGGGGCGGTTTGGCCCCGGCCTTGTGTCAGAAGACCTGCCAGGGCTGGTGCCCGAGGTCTTGTCCGACCTCTACGCCCGGCACTGAACCGTCTCCGAGCGCATGGTGCCCTCCGCCGGACTCGAACCGGCACGCCTTTCGACACGGGAACCTAAATCCCGCGCGTCTACCAATTCCGCCAGGAGGGCGACGAAGCGGTCGTCCTAGGCTGCCGATGATCGCCGCACAAGCGGGTTGGGCTGGGGAGAAGACGCCGGGTTCAACCTCTGGCGGTAGTGTGTAGTGTGCGGGCAAGGTGCCAGATAGGGCCCCCTCGGAGAGGAGCCAGGGATGCCAACTCAGACTGACCGGGCGCCGCTACTCGGGTCACGGGACATCCGCCAGGTCATGGCCGTCGCCAACAGGGGCAGCATTCGCCAGGCGGCGGAGGTCCTCGGCCTCACCCAGCCCGGCCTCAGCAAGAACCTCAGGCTGATCGAAGACCGGCTCGGCGTCGTCCTCTTCGAGCGGTCCACCGCCGGGGTCAAGCTGACCCAGGCCGGACAGCTTCTCGTCGAGCGTGGCCGGCAGGTCCTTCTCGACCTGGCGGCAATCGAGCGCGACATCGACGAGACCACGCGTGGTCACTCGGGTCAGGTGACAGTCGGGCTGGGAGCCGTTGTCGCCGTCGAACTCGCAACAGACCTGCTTGCCGAGACCTACCGGCTTCATCCCGGCATCGCTTTGGACCTCGTCGTAGAAGATACGGGGTCGCTTCTGGAAAGGTTGAGGTCGGGGCACCTGGATTTTGGCTTTTTTCACGTCGAGCCCCAGCGTGCGGGTGGGGAGTTCCTGACGAAGGAGATCCTGAGGACCCGTCCGGTGGTGTTGGTCGGTCGACAGCATCCGCTTGTGACCAAGGCCGAGGTCACGCCTGCAGACCTGCTCGATTTCCGGATCGCCTTGCCGAAGGTCTATCCTGGCCTTGCGCGCTGGCTGGAGACGGTCACCGGAGGGACATTGAAGCCCGCGCTTGTCGGGTCCGATTACTACCAGATCGGCGAACTGCTGGAGCGGGCCGATGTCTACACTCTTGTGTCTCCGAGCGTGCTGAGGCGTCTCCAGCGCTTCTTCGATGTGGTTCGAATCCCCGTCAGCGGTTTTGACTTCGTGCACAGCGCCCATTCCGTCCAGCCCGCGAGCCGGCCCCTTTCGGGGTCCGCCCAGCGGATCATGGGGCTCGCCCTTCAGCTCATAGGCGAGCCCGGAAACCGCCGGTTTGATCAAGCCTAGGGTTATGCCGGTAGTCGCAAGCTGCAGCTATTCCGATGCCCCCCCCTCATCCTAGCGTCTTCGCGCCGGATATCGGTTCACGACGGAGGCTGCCTTCGGCCTCCTGAGAGCGGAGAGGAACGCCATGCCCAAGGGTAAGCCAAATATTCTGATCATGTGGGGGGACGACATCGGTCAGTCCAACCTTTCGATCTTCACCAAGGGGATGATGGGGTATCGCACCCCGAACATCGACCGGGTTGCCGAAGAGGGAATGCTCTTCACCGACTATTACGCGGAGCAAAGCTGCACCGCCGGTCGCGCCTCCTTCATCACCGGCCAGTGCGGCCTCCGGACCGGCCTCACCAAGGTGGGCATGCCCGGTGCCGAGGCCGGCATGCAGCCCGGGGATCCCTCCATTGCCCGGGTCTTGAAGGGCCAGGGCTACGCGACCGGCCAGTTCGGCAAGAACCACCTGGGCGACCGTGATACTCACCTTCCGACCATGCACGGTTTCGACGAGTTCTTCGGCAACCTCTATCACCTGAACGCCGAGGAAGAGCCCGAACTGCGCGACTATCCCAACCCGGTCGACTTCCCGAACTTCAAGGCGAACTTCGGTCCTCGCGGCGTCCTGCACTGCAAGGCGGACGGCAAGGGCGGTCAGACCATCGTCAACACCGGTCCGCTGACCAAGAAGCGGATGGAGACGATGGACGACGAGGTCCTCGACAAGGCCGTCGACTTCATCAAGCGCCACAATGACGCCGGCGTGCCCTTCTTCGTGTGGTTCAACACCACGCACATGCACTTCCGCACCCACGCCAAGCCGGAGAGCCTGGGCCAGTCCGGCCGCTGGCAGTCCGAGTACCACGACGTGATGATCGACCACGACAAGGCGATCGGTGTCCTGCTCGACCTGCTGGACGAACTCGGCATCGCCGACGACACCTTCGTCATGTACTCGACCGACAACGGCCCGCACTGCAACAGCTGGCCTGACGCCGGAACCACCCCCTTCCGCTCAGAGAAGAACACCAACTGGGAAGGTGCCTACCGCGTTCCCGCCATGGTTCGCTGGCCGGGCAAGATCAAGGCGGGCTCGGTGTCCAACGACATCGTCTCCCACCTCGACTGGCTGCCCACCCTGGCCGCCATCGCTGGTGAGCCGGACGTCAAGGAAAAGCTGCTCAAGGGCACGAAGATCGACGGTCACGACTTCAAGGTCCACCTCGACGGCTACAATCTCCTCGACTACCTCACGGGTAAGGAAGAGAAGTGCCCCCGTATCAGCTTCCTCTACTTCACGGATGACGGCGAGCTGTCGGGCCTCCGCTGGGACAACTGGAAGGTTGTCTTCATGGAGCAGCGCTGCCCCGGCACCTGCATGATCTGGTCGGAGCCCCTGGTCACCCTGCGGACCCCGAAGATCTTCAACCTCCGGACCGACCCCTACGAGCACGCAGACATCACCTGCAACAGCTACTGGGACTGGATGTTTGACCACGTCTACCTGCTGGTGCCGACCCAGAGCCTGGTCGCTCAGTTCCTGTCGTCGTTCCAGGAGTTCCCACCGCGCCAGAAGGCGGCCAGCTTCAACCTGGATGCTGTGATGGAAAAGATGCATCAGGGTGCGTCGGGCGGCGCCTGACGTTGATTGCCTCCGGGTCCGGTAGTCCGGATCCGGAGGCGTCTGCCTGATACTGGAGCTGACAATGCTGACACCCTCCCTGATCAAGTTGTTGGCGGTCTCCAGCGTCTTCCTGTTGGTGGTGTCGATCGGCCTTCAGGCCAGGTTCGGCTCCGTCTTCAGGGTGTTCTCGGACGCCCAGGATCGCCAGAAGATCCTGGGTGCCCTGGCCGCCATGTTCCTGGCGGTGCCTCTTGTCGCCTACCTGGCGGTTCGGATGGGGGTTCCTGGTCCCACTGCCGGGGCGGTGATCCTGGCCCTTTCCATCGCGCCTATCGCGCCCATCCTGCCTCGCAAGCAATTGAAGTTCGGCGGCGACACCGATTGGGTCACCGCCTTCCAGGTGACGGGCACCCTCCTGTCCCTGGTCCTGGCCCCGCTTTACCTGGGCCTCCTCTCCAGCGCCTTCGGCGTGCAGATGGATTCGCCCATATCGGCGATGATGAGGATCCTTGGGATGACAGTCTTCGTTCCGCTTCTGATCGGGATGGGGCTCAGGCAGGTATTGCCGGAACTGGCGAGCCGTCTTGTCCGGCCGCTGGGCCTGGCGGGCACGGTGATACTTGCAGGCGTTTCCCTTCTGATCCTGGTGGGGATGTGGCCGGCCCTGGTGGCCGCGGCGTCGACCCCGGCGCTTCCGGCCTGCCTGGTCGTTGCCATCTCCGGCGTGATCCTTGGCCATGTCTTCGTGAGGGGAGACGTCTCGGACAAGGTCCCTTCAGCCCAGGCCGCCGTTTCCCGGCATCCCGGCGTCGCCCTCACCCTGGCGGGCGCCGCCCTGGGGGGAACCCAGCCCGAGCTCCTGGTCAATCTTATGCTGTTTATACTCGTCGCTGCCGTGGTCCTCGCCGCCTACCAGTTCATGGTGCGGTCCGACGCCGGCTAGAGCGCGGCCATCGGCAGGCGGAGGAGAAATGCCAGCGCCGCCAGGCCGAGGCCTCCCGCGATGATGACCAGCAGCCGGCGCTGTTCCCACGAACGGGCGACGGTCGAGATCCCCAGCAGGAAGAGAACAAGGGCCAGGATCACGGTCGAGGCCACATAGCGATCGCCCGTCGAATTCGCCTTGTTAGCCCTGTTGAACAGGGCCGAGGCCTCGTCGCCTAGCGCTTTCGCCTCAAGGCTCTCGGAGTGCTCTGCGCGGAGCATGGAAAGGTTAGGGCCCTCCTGGACCTGACTCCTCAGGTCATCAGGATACTGGCTTCGCCAGACATCAAAGACCTTCTTGAATTCAGGGACGAAACGCCTCTCATAGAAGGTCATGAGTTCGCGGTCATTCTTCGCTGCCGCCGACATCCAGGCCATGTACAGCGCTGTGTCCATGCCGTTTCTCTGCCCGGCCCGGAGTTCCAGCCGGGCGGCCTCAGTCACCTTGGCCGAGGCGTTCGCGTAACTGCTGGCCTGGACGCCGCCCCAGAGGGAGGACTGATAGGTCGCCCATGCGGATGCGACACCCGCCGCCGCCAACATGATCGAGGCGATCGTGTCCAAACGCCGTGAACGCGGGCTCTTCAAGCCGTCGTCGGGCATTTCAGGGCTTGTGCTCGCCGGTAGAATTGAAGTGGGTGATATCCTGGGCCAGGAACCAGTTCAGGCCTGTCCGGATGGCAGCAATAGCACCCAGCATCCCGATGTCTTCCCAGGTGGGGGCGATGGCTGTCCGGATGATATCCGCCGCCAGGGCGAATTCCAGGGCCAGCATGATGGCCAGACGCAAACGGATCGAAGCATTCATAGC
>JBMOEP010000002.1:0-22542 GCA_049314675.1 Phenylobacterium sp. | reverse complement strand
CATCCCCTACATCGCCTCCATCGGCCTGTTCCGCACCAAGGCGAAGAACCTGGTCGCCGCCGCCCGGATCCTGGTCGAGACGCATGGCGGCGAGGTCCCCCTCGAGCGCGAGGCGCTTCAGGCCCTGCCCGGCGTGGGCCGGAAAACTGCCAGCGTGGTGCTCAATGAGTTGGGCGTTGAACCGGCCATCGCGGTCGATACCCATGTCTTCCGGGTCTCCCACCGCCTGGGCCTCGCCAGGAGCAAGACCCCCGACAAGGTCGAGCACGAACTCATGTCGGTGATCCCCGACCCCTGGAGGACCCGGGCCCACCACTGGCTGATCCTGCATGGCCGGTACGTCTGCCTCGCCCGCCGCCCGAAGTGCGGCGACTGCCCCGTCGCCGACCTTTGCCCGTCCCGGGGGCGGGAGGCCTAGATCCTGTTCCGATAAGCGGGAACCGGTTATCGGATCCAAACAGGATCTAACTATCTGGGCTTGGATCCTGCTCCCTCCAGACGTTCCCTCTGAAAGGAACAGGCTCTAGGAGCCGGCCCGGGTGCGGACCGGGACAGAAAGGTCGCAGAGGCCAAGGTCTGCACCGCGAGCGCGACGGGCCTCGGCCAGGCGACGCGAGAAAGCCGGCCCCTGGACGTCGAGGACCTCCAGCCTTGGTCGCTCGATGGCGGGCAGGTCCGCGGCCGGGCGAACCCGGACCATCCTGTCCGGCACGGCTGGCGGTTCCCCCGGCGCGATCGCCGCCAGCACGTCCAGTCCCTCCACCACCTGGCCCCAGACCGTATAGTCGTGGTCCAGTCGCCGGGCGGGCGCCAGCATGAAGAAGATCTCGGAATTGGCGGTGCGAACCCCTTCCTGCCGCCCCATGCCGGCGGTCCCGGTGCAATATGCGCCCCAGCCGCGGCCACGGCCGTCCAGGACCACAGGATTGACCCCCAGGAAACCCTCCGAACCCTCTGCCGAACGCCGCGCGGCGGCAAAGCCTTGTCCAGGGGTCCGGAAGATGAACTCCGGGGGCAGATCGGGATGGGCCGTGACCCCGCCGTCGCGATTGTTCGGGTTGCCGGTCTGGGCGACGAACCCGGGTATCACCCGGTGGAACTGCAGGCCGTCATAGACCCCCTCCCGGGCCAGACGCAGGATGCGCTCGACGGCGAGGGGCGCGAAGTCGGGACGAAGCCGCACCGCCATCCGGCCCCGGTTGGTGTCGATCACCAGGAGCTCGGCGTCCGGGATCGGCCGCCATTCCAGGGCCGCCGAGCGGGCGGGGAGCGGAGAGGCGAAACCGACCGCCAGGACGGCGGCGGCCAGGGCGAGGCCGGGAAGGACGCGGGTCATGGACGGGTCTTGCCACGGCGGGCCGGATTGCTCCAGACCGGCTTTGCCTGTAGCTAGCCCCCGCTCCGCCAGGCCCGGGAGGCCCCATGACCGAACTCTTCGACGTCGCCGCCATCGGCAATGCCATCGTCGACGTCATCGCCCCTGCGGACGAGGACTTCATCTCGGCGGAAGGCCTCGCCCGGGGCGCCATGACCCTGGTGGACGAGGCCCGCGGCAGCGAGCTCTATGCTCGGATGGCACCTGGCGTTGAGACCTCCGGCGGATCCGCGGCCAACACCGTCGCCGGCCTGGCCAGCCTGGGCGCCCGCACCGCCTTCCTGGGCAAGGTGGCCAACGACCCGCTGGGCGAGGTCTTCACCCATGACCTGCGCGCCATCGGCGCCCACTTCCCGAGCCTGCCCCTCCAAGGCGGGCCAGCCACGGCTCGCTGCCTGGTCAATGTCACACCGGATGGGCAGCGCACCATGTGCACCTATCTCGGCGCCTCGGTGGAGTTCACCGACGCCGACATCGACCCGGCCGTCATCGAGGCGGCACAGATCGTCTATCTCGAAGGCTACCTGTTCGACGCCGAACCCGCCCGGAAGGCCTTCGCCAAGGCGGCGGGCCTGGCCCGGGCCTCCGGCCGGAGGATCGCTCTGACCCTGTCCGATGGCTTCGTGGTCGAGCGCTACCGCGCCGCCCTCCTCGGATTTATCAGTGCCCAGGTGGACATCCTCTTCGCCAACGAAGCCGAGGCCCTGGCCCTGTTCGAGACCGAGGACCTGGCTGTGGCGATAGACGGCCTGCGCGCCCGGACGCGCCTGTCCGCCGTGACCCGAAGCGAGAAGGGCTCCCTTCTGATCGGCGACGGGGAGGTCGCCTCGATTCTGGCCCGGCCCGTGGAAAAAATCGTGGACACGACAGGCGCCGGCGACCAATACGCAGCCGGTGTGATGTACGGTCTCGCCGCTGGGCGGCCGCTGGAGGTCTGCGGACATCTGGGGGCCCTGGCGGCGGCCGAGGTGATTTCTCACTATGGGCCGCGGCCGCAGGTCTCCCTGCGGGAACTGGCCGACCGGGAAGGACTCTAGTCCATGACGCGCACAGCCGAGGTGGTTCGCGAGACCCGCGAAACCAAGATCACCGTCAGGGTCAACCTCGACGGGGCGGGCGTGACCCGCATCGACACCGGTATCGGTTTCCTGGATCACATGCTCGACTCCCTCGGTCGCCATGGCGCGCTTGACCTCGACGTCGAGGCGAAGGGCGACCTGCACATCGACTTCCACCACACGGTGGAGGACGTCGGCATCGTCCTTGGCCAGGCCGTGCGCCAGGCCCTGGGGGACTTCCGGGGAATCCGCCGGTTCGGCCTGGCGGTAATCCCCATGGACGAGACCCTCACCCGGTGCGCGGTGGACCTGTCGAACCGGCCCTACCTGGTCTGGCGGACCGTATTTCCGACGCCCAAGGTCGGCGACATGGACACGGAGCTCTTCAAGGAGTTCCATCACGCCTTCGCGACCAACGCTGGCGCCTGCATCCATCTGGAGACCTTCTACGGGGCCAATTCGCACCACATTGCGGAGAGTGGGTTCAAGGCCCTCGGCCGGGCCCTGCGCGAAGCGCTGGAGATCGATCCCCGGGCCGGTGGGCAGGCGCCCTCGACCAAGGGCTCGCTCTGACCGAATGAGCCGCCTCGCCCTGATCGACTACGGGTCGGGCAACCTGCGCTCGGCCGAGAAGGCGCTCGTCCGTGCAGGTGGCGGTGCGGTGTCAGTCCAGGTCACCCACGCGCCTGAAGACGTCCTTGCGGCGGACCGGATCGTCCTGCCCGGCGTCGGGGCCTTCGCCGCCTGCAGGACCGCTCTCGACGCCCGGCCGGGGCTCCGGGAGGCGCTGGAGGAGGCGGTCAGGGGGCGCGGGCGGCCCTTCCTCGGCATCTGCGTGGGCATGCAACTGATGGCCTCCCGCGGACTCGAGTTCGGCGTGACGCCGGGCCTGGACTGGATTCCCGGCGAGGTCCGCCGCCTCAAGCCCGAGGACCCCGCTGCAAAGGTCCCGCACATGGGCTGGAACGACCTGGTCGATCCCCACGGGCCGGAGCTGATCGCCGGGATCGGGGCCTCTCCCATGTATTTCACGCACTCCTTCGCCTTCTGGCCCGAGGACCCGGCACACGTGGCGGCGCAGGCCGATCATGGTGGCCGCTTCCCCGCCGCCGTGGTCCGGGACAATATGGCGGGGGTGCAGTTCCATCCCGAAAAATCCCAGTCCGCAGGCCTGGCCCTGCTGTCGCGTTTCCTGGAGTGGCGCCCGTGATCCTCTATCCGGCCATCGACTTGAAGAACGGCGAATGCGTCCGCGTTCTGCACGGCGACCTCGATACGGCGACGGTCTTCAACACCTCCCCGGCGGACCAGGCGCGGACCTGGGCAGGCGCTGGTTTTCACTGGATCCATGTCGTCGATCTGAACGGCGCGGTGGAGGGCCGTGCGGTCAACGCCGGGGCGGTGGAGGCCATACTCGATGCCGTCTCCACCCCGGTTCAGCTGGGCGGCGGCATCCGTCGGCTCGAGGATATCGAGCGCTGGATCGAGGCCGGGGTCTCTCGGGTCATACTGGGCACAGTGGCGGTCACCCAGCCGGAGATCGTGCTTGAGGCTGCCCGCCTGTGGCCTGAGCAGATCGCCGTCAGCGTCGACGTGCGTGGCGGCAAGGTCGCCACTCAGGGCTGGACGGAAAACACGGACCTCGACGCCGTGACCGTGGCCCGCCGGTTCGAGGATGGCGGCGTCGGCGCCCTGATCATCACGGACATCGACCGGGACGGGACCGTCATGGGGTTCAATGTGGAGGCCTTCGGGGCCATAGCCGACGCGGTGGCCATTCCCGTCATCGCCGCCGGCGGCCTCGCCTCGGTGGAGGACATCCTTCACCTGAAGGCCCGCCGCGGGACCCCGGTGGCTGGCGTCGTCCTGGGCCGGGCCCTGTACAACGGTGCCATCGATCCCGCCCTCGCCCTGGCGGCCTCG
Organism: Phenylobacterium sp.; assembly: GCA_049314675.1. GTDB lineage: Bacteria > Pseudomonadota > Alphaproteobacteria > Caulobacterales > Caulobacteraceae > Phenylobacterium. The sequence goes on along the minus strand of JBMOEP010000002.1, from coordinate 18,186 downwards.
GCCTGACCATGCTGAAGATCCGCGTCATACCCTGCCTCGACGTCAAGGATGGGCGCGTGGTCAAGGGCGTGAACTTCGTGGCCCTGCGCGACGCTGGCGACCCCGTCGAGCAGGCCCGGGCCTACGACGCGGCGGGGGCAGACGAACTCATGTTCCTGGACATCACGGCCAGCCAGGAGGGCCGGGGTGCCATACTCGACGTGGTCGCGCGGACGGCGGACGTCTGTTTCATGCCCCTGTCGGTAGGCGGCGGCATACGCTCGGTGGAGGACGCCCGCGCCCTCCTCCTGGCGGGGGCTGACAAGATCAGCGTGAATACGGCGGCGGTTGAGGATCCGGACCTGATCTCCCGCTGCGCCGACGCCTTCGGCTCCCAGGCGGTTGTGGCGGCGGTCGACGCCCGGGCCGTCCCGGGAGGCGGATGGCGAGTCTTCACCTACGGTGGGCGGCGCGATACCGGGCTGGACGCCACCACATGGGCCGCCGAGGTGGTGCGCCGGGGCGCCGGCGAGATCCTCCTGACCTCCATGGACCGGGACGGAGTCCGGGGCGGCTACGACCTGGACCTGTTGCGGGCGGTCACAAACGCCGTCAAGGTTCCCGTCATCGCCTCTGGGGGCGCAGGGGAGGCCCGGCACATGGTCGAAGCCGTCACCGAAGGGGGCGCCGACGCCGTCCTCGCCGCCTCCATCTTCCACTTCGGCGATGTCTCCATCGGTGAAGTCAAGGCGGCCATGGCTGAGGCGGGGGTGGCGGTCCGAGCACCGGGATCCGCAGTATGACCCGGCTCGGCGAGGCCATCAGCCGGCTTGAGGCGGTCATCGAGGCCCGACGCGGCGCGAGTCCCGACACCTCCTGGACGGCCCGCCTGCTCCAGGACGGCGCGCCCCGGGCGGCGCGCAAATTCGGCGAGGAAGCCGTCGAGGCGGTGGTCGCCGCGGTCAGCGGGGACCGCGAGGGCCTGTCCGCCGAGGCCGCGGACGTCCTCTACCACCTCCTTGTCCTGCTGGCGGCCTCCGGTGTCTCGCTGGATGAGGTTGCTGTGCGCCTGGAAGCCCGAGAAGGGATCTCGGGCCTGGAGGAAAAGGCCGCCCGGACCCCCGGGTCGCCATGAAGGCCCCATCCCTCACCGTCCAGATCCTCGGGGGACTGATCGCTGGCCTGGCCGTCGGCTCGGTCCTGCATGCGGTCCAGACGCCCGGCGGGACGCGCCTGGTGGGGGCGGCCGACGCCATCGGTGGCGTCTGGCTGGATGCCCTGCGCATGACCATCATCCCCCTGGTCTTCGCCCTGATGGTCACCGGCATGGCAAGGGCGGCGGAGACGGCCGAACGCGGCGGACTCGCGGCGCGCGCCCTGGTGGTCTTCGCCACCCTCCTGCTCGTCGCCACCAGCCTGACCGCCCTTTTCGCGCCAGCCCTACTGTCGGTATGGCCAGCACCCGCCGAGGCGGCGGCAGCCCTTCGGGCGGCGGCGGCGGGGGGCCTTGCGAAGATCCCCGAGACGCCGCCGCTGGCGGACTGGCTCCGCGCCTTCATCCCGGCCAACCCAGTGAAGGCGGCGGCCGAGGGGGCCATGGCCTCCCTGGTGGTCTTCGCCCTGATCTTTGGCCTGGCGGTCTCGCGGCTCGACAGCGCTCGCCGGGAGGCCCTGGTCCTGGTGTTCGACGGCGTCCAGGCCGCCATGATGGTGATCGTCCGGTGGGTCCTTGCCCTGGCACCCCTTGGGGTCTTCCTCCTGGCCCTGACGGTCGGCGCGCGGACAGGCGTCGGCGCCGTGGGCCTTCTCGGCCATTATGTGGTCGTCATCACCCTGATGTGCCTGATGGCCGGCGCACTGGGCCTGGGCGCAGCCCTGTTCGGGGGCCGCACCCCGCCCGGAGACCTGGCGGCGGCCATGACCCCCGTCGGCGCCATGGCCATCTCGACACAGTCCTCCCTGGCCTGCCTGCCGGTCATGCTGGCCGCCTGCGCTCGGCTCGGGGTTCCCGACGGTGTCCGGGGCCTGGTCCTGCCCATGGGCGTGACCCTGTTCCGGATCACGAGCCCGGCCGGAAACCTGGCGGTGGCCCTCTATGTCGCCCACCTCTATGGGGTACAGCTGAGTGCCGGTCAGGTGATTGCCGGCGCCCTGGTGGCCGCCCTGGTCAGCCTGGCGGCGGTTGGAGTGGCCAGCTCGGTCACCTTCTTCACCACCCTGGTGCCGATCTTCATGAGCATGGGCCTGCCCATGGAGCTTCTGCCCCTCCTCCTGGCGGTTGAGACCTTCCCGGATTTCTCACGCACCCTCGGCAACGTCGCCGGGCACGTGGGGGTCACGGCCTGGGCGGCGCGCTGGCGGGGAGCGGGCGTCGCTTGAGGGCGATGTAGAGCGCGCCCTCGCCTCCATGGCGCCTGTGCGCCTCTGAAATCCCTGCGACAACAGCCTGGAGGTGCGGTGCGGCCAGCCACTCCGGCGTCAGGCGGCGAAGCACACCGTCTCCCCTCAGCCCCTTGCCGGTGATCACCAGGACCGAGCGGAGGCCATCGCGCCAGCACTCCAGGACAAAGCCCTCCAGCGCCGCCCGGGCGGCCTCCTGCCCGAGGCCGTGCAAATCGATGTGCGCCCCGAGAGGGTCCCGCTCCCGGGCGATCCGCCGGAGGCGGACAGGCTCGAGGGACTTGGGCCCGGAAGGGCCCGGCTGGCGGGCCGTTGCGGCGGGCGGGGGCGGGGTGCGCAGGGGCGGCTCCAGGCCCAGGTGAGCGCCAGGGGACGGCGCAGGCTCGGCGCCCGCGCTAGCGCGGCCCGGCAGGGGGTGGATGGTGGCCGCCACCTGGGACCAGAGCCGGTGCTCCTCGGGGTGAAGCGGGCGCTTCATGACCTGGGGACCAGTCGGTAGAGCCGCAGGACGTGACGAATGCGACCTGCCTCCAGCCCCGCCTCGGGACCCTGCCCGATGTAGAGGTCGGCGCGGATGTTGCCGAGGATGGCACCGCCGGTGTCCAGGGCCGTTACGAGCCGGCGATAGGCCGGTATGGCGCCGGACAGGATCGGGCTTCGCGCGTCGATCCAGTAGAGGTCGCCCGCCAGGTGCCGCGACAAGTCAACCGCGATGGCCCGGCCCGGCGGCAGGGGAACGCCTGCGGCACCCCGGGGGGGCAGTCCGTCCTCCGGCGCCAGGCGGAAAAAGACGTATCGGGCATTGAGGGCCATGATCGCGTCGGCCTCAGGACCCCTGTGGGCGGCCAGCCAGGACCGGATGCCCTCCGCGGAGGTCTGCCCCGCCTCCAGCAGCCCACGCTCGCGCATCGTGTTGGCGATTCCCGAGAAGGGCTGGCTGTTGGTGCCTGCGAAAGCCGCGCGGACGGACGGACCGGAGGGGAAGACAAGGGTTCCTGAGCCCTGGATCTGGAGGAAGAATTTTTCCTCGGGCTTCAGCCAGGCGAGGGCGTCCGGCGCAGGACGGGCCTCGATCCTTGCCCGATCCGCATAGGCTCCACCCTCCGGGGGCAGGTCCGCGGGGCGGGGGCGCAGGGGCGCCGAGTATTCCGCGTCGGGGGTCCGCCTCGCCTCGTAGATCGGGGCGAAATAGCCCGTCAGCACACCTTCTCCTGGCAGGGATTGGACCCGGAAGCGGCGCTCGAAGAAGTCACGGGCGGCGACCGCGTCCAGGAGATCCACCGCCATGGCGTCGCGGCAGGCCTGCGCCATGCCGGGGGTCCGCCGTACCCGGCAGTTGGCGCGCCAGGCCTCGAAGGCGGCGGCATGGTCCTCTTCGGCCCAACCGGGCAGGTCGGAAAGGGGTCGGAACGCATCGGCGGGAGGGGGATACTGGGGCCCGGGCTGGGGTTGCACCGGCGCAGGAACCGCCGGACGCGGGGACGCGGGCACGGAGGGCGACGGGCGCAGGGTCGGGCCAGGGATGGGGCCGGGGTTGGGGGACGTCGCGCAGGCGGCGAGCAGGAGGAGCCCGGCCAGGGCGAGGAGGCCCGGCCCGCGCACGTTTCAGGCTTCGGCGGCGTCGACGCCCGCAAGGCGCCAGGCGCCTTCACGGTCCGTGAGGTCGCGCTCGAAGGTCCACAACTCGGCTGTCCGGCGCTCGGAGGCGTGCGGCTCGGCCTCGGCTGAAGCCCGTGTTGTCTGCGTGAGTTCGCCCAGGAAGCGGACAACGATGCGGGCCCGGTCACCATCGACTTCCGCGGTCTCGACGTCCGAGCGGGGCGGATTCAGGACTTCGACGCTTTCCTGGCGACCGGCAGCTTCCCGCTCGGCCATACCGACCTCGAAGGCTGCCAGCACATCGGGGGTGAGGAGAGGCTTCAGCACCTCCCGGTCCCCCGCAGCATAGGCGGTGACGATGGACCGATAGGCTGTTCTGGCCGTAGACAGAAAGACCTGATGCTCAAAGCCTGGATCCCGAGCCCGCACTGCGGCTAGCCCTTCGGGAGGCTCATCGGAGGCCGAGGCGTCAGGGGTCAGGGCAACCCCAGGCCGGCGGAGCGGTGCCGCGTCGGGCGCGCGCACGGCCCGGTCTTCAGGTTGGCGGCCAACCCGGCGCCCCAGCACCGCATAGAGCTGCAACAGGGCCAGGGCGGCGACGATGGCGAGGAGGATCAACTGCAGCACGGCTTGGGCGTTTCACTTCAATTGTTGCGTCCAGGTCTTTATATAGAGCGTTCTATCGCTCCCGTCAGGTGCCGGGTGCCGAGATTGCACACTGGGCGCCCCCATGATAGCCACCCCGACGGCTTTCGGGCCGGTTCTCAGCCCGGTTCTCAGCCCAATTCTCAGGCCGCACCGGGGCGGTCCAGGTCCATACGGAGCCTTGCGAATGTCCGACGCCGATTCCCAGAATGTACCCGCCGAGGCCGAAGTCGCCGTCGCCCCCGAGCCCGGGATCCGCATACTGGCGCAGTTCGTCCGGGACCTTTCGTTCGAAAACCCGCGGGCGCCGGATGTCCTGAGGTCGGGCGGACCCCAGCCCCAGATCGACATGGGCGTCGAGATGAACGCCCGGGGCCGGGATGACGGGCTCTTCGAGGTCGACCTGCGGCTATCCGCCCGTGCCGTGCGCGAGGACGGGCCGGTGTTCATGGTCGAGCTGGTCTATGGTGGCCTGTTCGCTATCGATGGGGTGCCGAGCGAAAGCCTCGAGCCCGTCCTGCTGGTGGAATGCCCCCGGTTCCTGTTCCCCTTCGCCCGCCGGATCATCGCCGACGTGACGGCTGATGGCTCCTTCCCGCCCTTCTTGCTCGACCCGATCGACTTCAGCGCCGTCTACATGGCCCGCAAGGCCGAGGCCGAAGGCATGGGCGAGGCCCAGGGCACCGCCTGACCTTTCAGGACGGGTCGGCTTCCAGCCAGGTCTTCCAAAGGTCGGATTTCAGGGTCCCCAGGACAAATTCCGCATGCCGCGTGCGCTCGGCCTCGGTGGAGAGGCGCACAAGGATGTTTGGACGCGCGCCGTAGGGACCTCGGGCCGCTGACGCCATCGGGCCCGTGGCGGACTCGATCGTCAGCTCCAGGCCCCGCTCACGGCCGCCGCTAAGCTCGAGATAGACAGCCGCCAGAAGCCGGGCGTCGATCAGGGCCCCGTGCTTCTCGCGCTCCGACAGGGATATCCGGAACCGCTTGCAAAGGGCGTCGAGGGAGTTCTGCATGCCGGGAAACCGCCGGCGGGCCAGGGCCAGGGTGTCGATCCACCGAGGCTCGGGAATCTCCGGCAGGCCGGCAAGGCCCAGTTCCCAGTTCACGAAGGCCCGGTCGAAGCCGGCATTGTGGGCCACGACCGGCGCCTCGCCGATGAAGTCGAGAAGGGCGTGGGCGATGTCAGGATCGGCAAACTTCGGCTTGCCCCTCAAGAAGGCTGAGGACAGGCCGTGGACCCGCTCGGCGTCGGCCGGCATGTCACGCTCAGGGTCGATATAGGCGTGGAAACTCCGCCCGGTGGGCAGGAGGTCCTCGATCTCCAGGGCGGCGATCTCGACGAGCCGGTGCCCGAGGTGGGGCTCGAAGCCAGTGGTTTCAGTGTCGAGGACGATCTCGCGGGACATTCTTTGGAAATGCCCTGTTTCGGCCCGGGCATCAATCTGCGGGTCAGGCGCCGGCGCGCCTCGAGGTCCAGGAGGGATGGCGGAGGGCGGCCAGGATCCGGGTCACCTCTGCCCGGGCGGGCTCAATGCCCCTGCCCGTTTCGATGACAAAATCCGCCCGGGCGCGCTTGTCCGCATCAGGGGTCTGGCGCGAGAGGATGGCGTCCAGGCGTTCCGGGGTCATGCCCTCCCGGGCGAGTACCCTGGCCCTCTGGACATCCGCGGGGGCGGTGACCACGGCCACGGCGTCCATGTTGCGCTCGCCGCCAGTCTCGAAGAGGAGTGGAATATCGAAGACCAGTATGTCCGCGCCCGAGGCCTCGGCCTGGCGGAGGAATTCGGCGCGGTCCCGGCCCAGCAGGGGGTGGACCACGGCGTTGAGCTGGGTCATGGCCGCATCGTCCCCGAGGACCCGCAGCCTCAGGGCCTCCCGGTTGACCGCACCGTCGCGGGTCACGCCGGGGAAGGCAGCCTCGAGAGGCTCCACCGCGGCGCCCCCCTTTAGGTAGAGCGCGGCCACCGCGGCGTCGGCGTCGTAGACCGCAATGCCAGCCTCCCGAAACATCTGCGCCGTTGTGGACTTACCCATACCGATGGAGCCTGTCAGGCCGAGGTGGATCATTCCGCGTCTCCCAGGATCCGGAGGATCCGGCCGCGGACATCGCAGCCGGCGGGGGGTTTCTGGCCAAAGAAGGCCTCGAAGGCGGGCATGGCCTGGCCGATCAGCATGTCGAGGCCATCCACAGTGGCCAGGCCACGCGCCGCGCCAGCCAGAAGGAAGGGGGTACGGAGAGGCCGATAAGTCATGTCCATCACCACGGCGTGGGCCGGTGCTGCGGTCAGGTCCGGCGGCGGCGCAGAGGCCTCGCCCAGTCCCGCGGAGCTGGCGTTGATGACGGACGCGGCGCCGTCGAGGGCGGCAGCCGCGTCGGCGAGGTCAAAGATGCGGATCGCGCCGCCGAGGGCGGTCGACAGGGCTTCTGCCCGCGCCCGGGTCCGATTGACGATGCGGACCTCGGGACAGCCGGCTGCCAGGAAGGTGGCCGCGGCACCCCGGGCCGCGCCGCCGGCGCCAAAGAGGACAGCCGGTCCCCGGTCCGGACGGAAGCCTGGCGCCTGCCGGGCAAAGGCATAGAGCAGGCCCTCACCGTCCGTATTGTCAGCAGCCACAGTCCCGTCCTGTCGGAAGACCAGGAGGTTGGCCGCCCCGGCCGCCTGTGCCCGCGCCGAGACATGGTCGGCGGCGGCGAGGGCGGCGGTCTTGAATGGCAGGGTGACGTTCAATCCCGCCAGGGAGCCTCCCCGAAACCCATCGACAAAGGCGGCGAACCTCTCCGGGTTCACGCTGAAGGCCAGGTAGGCCCCGTCCAGGCCTGCAGCCTCAATCCAGGCGTTGTGCAGGACGGGGCTGAGGGAGTGGGCGATGGGGTGACCCACCACGGCGGCCAGGCGTGTAGCGGCGGTGAGGTTCATGGGAGAAGAACCCCTTCCCCGCGAAGGAAGTCCAGCAGCCCCGTCAGAGGCAGGCCGAGAATACTGAAGTAATCCCCGGTGATTTCAGAAAAGAGCTGCACCCCCGGCCCTTCGAGCCGGTAGGCGCCCACGGAGCCAAGCAGGGCCTCGCCCTCTGCAGCGATATAGGCCTCAAGGAAGGCTGGGCTGAAGTCGCGCATGACCAGCTCGGCGGTGGAGAGGGTCTCCCAGACGATCTCTCCCGAGCGCGCCACCGCCACCGCGGCGTGGAGGGCGTGCCGGTGGCCCCTCATGGCCCAGAGGCGGTCGGCGGCGGCCTCCAGCGTGGGCGGCTTGTCGTGCAGCCGGCCCTCGAAATCGAGGGTCTGGTCGGCACCGATCACAAGGCCCGGGCGAAGATACGAGACCGCCAGGGCCTTCTCCCGCGCCAGGGCCGCGGCGATGGCTGCGGGGCCAGCACCCTCAGCCAGCATCCGGGTCTTCAGTATGTCTTCGTCAAGCCCGGAATCCGCAGGCTCGAAGGGTACGCCTGCACCCCGCAGGACGGCCGAGCGCGCCGCGCTCCGGGAGGCGAGGATGACGTTGGGAGCCCTCATGGGATGACCTCCGTCGCGGAGCGGTTGTCCTGGAGCAGGTTGAGCACGGCTGCCGCGGTCTCCTCGACCGATCTCCGGGTGACATCGATCACCGGCCAGCCCTGGCGCTCATAGAGCCGGCGCGCCTGCACCACCTCCTCGCGCACCGCCTCCATGTCCGTATAGCTGGTGCCCCGGTTCTCCCGAAGGGACAGAAGGCGGTTGCGCCGGATCTGGATGAGCCGGTCGGGAGAGATGGTGAGCCCGACGATCAGTGCCTTTTCAAGCTGGCTCAACTTTTCCGGGACCGCGGCGCCCGGAACCAGGGGGACGTTGGCGGCGCGGATCCCCCGATGGGCCAGGTAGATACAGGTGGGCGTCTTGGACGTCCGCGAGACCCCCACGAGGACGACATCTGCCTGGTCCAGTTCCTGGCCACCCTGCCCGTCATCGTGACCGATGGCGTAGTTCAGGGCATCCATCCGATTGAAATAATCGGTGTCCAGAGCGTGCTGGACACCAACCCTGCGAGTCAGGGAGGCACCAAGATAGCGCGACAGGGCAGAGACCAGGGGATCCAGGGCAGCGATGCAGGGCATGTCCAGCCGCCGGCAGCCATCTTCCAGAAGGGTCCTGAGGTCGTCATCGACGATGGTATGCATGACCATGCCCGGAGCCGCCTCGATGTCCGAAAGGGCCCGCTCAAGTTGCCGGGGCGAGCGCACCAGGGCGTAATAGTGCTCGATGGGCAGGACGTTCTCGAACCTCGCACAGACGGCCCTGGCCATGGCGTTCAGGGTCTCGCCCGTGGAATCCGAAACCAGATGAACGTGGAAGAAGGTCGCAAAGCGTGGGGCGGTGGTCATGGCCGGGGTGACGCTCGGTTCGGGGCCTGGAGGAAAACCTGTGGACGAAACTGTCGACACCCTCTTAGCCGATGTCGCCCAGGGTGGGGAGAAAACACCTGGCGAGAGAACCGATCAAACAGGCCATCCCAAGAGCGGGTGTGAAACTGCCTTTTGATCCACCGGAGCTGCCGGCTGTGGACCGATGGCCCACAAGGTTAACGAAAGACGCGTTTTGGTGGCGATCCGAGAGAACTTATCGACTGTATGACTTCGGAATTCCTGTTATTTTTCAAAGGATTGTGACCTTTCCACAGATAATCCCGGCTGTCTCCTGGGACAGTGGGTGAACCGTGCAGGCGGCGGTGGAGCCCGATGGGAAAACAGCATCCATCCCCGGCTTCCGCTGCCCTGCTACCCCTACGACTCCAAAAGAAAGACCTTTAGATTGGAAGGAAGGAAAAGGTTCTGTGATCCCCATGCTTGAGCAGAGAGGCTTAGCGGGGTTTAAGGGCCCCATGCCTGACGCCTCGACTCCCAAGCTCCTGCGAACCCTGGCCGGCGAAGCCTTTGCACGACCTCCTGTATGGTTCATGCGGCAGGCCGGGCGCTCGCTTCCCGAGTACCGGGAGCTCCGGACCCGAGCCAAGGACTTCCTCGCCTTCTGCTACGATCCCGAGATGGCCGCTGAGGCGACCCTGCAGCCCATGCGGCGGTTCCCCTTCGACGCGGCCATCGTCTTTGCGGACATCCTTCTCATCCCCCAGGCCCTGGGCCAGGAGGTCTGGTTCGAGGCCGGAGAGGGCCCGCGCCTGGGCGCCTTGCCAGAGATTGCCGCCCTAGCGGGTGAAATAGAGGCCTCGACGGGCCGGCTGGCCTCGATCGGTGAGACCCTGTCCCGGGTGCGGGCTGAGCTGGAGCCGGAACGGGCGCTGATCGGCTTTGCCGGCGCGCCCTGGACAGTCGCCACCTACATGATCGAGGGACGGGGATCGGACAGGTCCGGAGCCCGTAGCTTCGCCTATGCCCATCCCGAGGTCCTGGACCGGATGCTGGAGATCCTGAGCGATGCCACCGCCAGGTACCTGGTGATGCAGGCCAGGAGCGGTGCCCAGGTCCTCAAGCTCTTCGAGAGCTGGGCCGAAGGTCTGGCCGAGGATGTCTTCGAAAGGGTCGTCATCCGGCCTCATCAGGACATTATCCGCCGGGTCCGCGCCGCTGGCGTCGATGCCCCTTTCATCGGCTTCCCCCGCGGGGCCGGTGTTCTTGTGGACCGCTATGCCGAAGCTGTGCCGGTCCAGGCGGTGGGACTCGACACCCAGGCCAGCCTGGCCCTGGGGCGCAGGATCCAGGCGGGGGGCAAGACCATCCAGGGTGCCCTCGACAATCTTCTGCTCCGCGTTGGCGGTGACGCCATGGACGCCCGGATCGATACCCTTATCGAGGCCTGGTCGCCGGGCCCCTACATCTTCAATCTTGGGCATGGCGTCTTGCCCGATACCCCCGTCGCCAATATCGAACGCGCCGTCCGAAGGATCACCGGGAAATGAGCCGCCTTGCCGTCGTCCTCTTCAACCTTGGGGGTCCGGATGGTCCGGACGCGGTACGCCCCTTCCTGTTCAACCTGTTCCGCGACAAAGCGATCATCGGTGCCCCGGCACCCATCCGTTATCCTCTGGCCGCCTTCATCTCTGCCACTCGCGCCAAGGGCGCCCGGGCCAACTATGCCATCATGGGCGGCGGCTCTCCCCTCCTGCCCGAGACCCGCCGGCAGGCCGAGGCCCTGGAAGCGGAATTGAACCGCAGCGAGCCCGGCCGGGAGAGCCGGGTCTTCATTGCCATGCGCTATTGGAAGCCCTTTGCGCCCGAGACCGCGCAGGCGGTGGCTGCCTGGGGCCCAGACGAGATCGTCCTGCTGCCCCTGTATCCGCAGTACTCGAGTACCACGTCGGAATCGTCCCTGTCGGACTGGGAGCGCGCCTACCGCGGGCCGGGCCGGACGCGGACGGTCTGCTGCTATCCTACCGTCGACGGCCTGATTGAGGCGCACGCCCAGGCTATTCGGTCTGCCTGGGAGAAGGGCGGCCGCCCTGAAGGTCTGCGGCTCCTGTTCTCAGCCCATGGTCTGCCGGAGACGATCGTGGCCGGCGGCGATCCCTACCAGGTCCAGATCGAGGCGACGGCTGCGGCAGTCGCTGCCCGGCTTCCAGAACTCCCGGACTGGCGCATCAGTTACCAGAGCCGGGTCGGGCCCCTGAAATGGATCGGTCCGGCCACGGACGACGAGATCCGCAGGGCAGGCGCGGAGGGCCGGGGCGTTATCGTCTCGCCGATCGCCTTTGTCTCCGAGCATGTGGAGACCCTGGTCGAGCTGGACCATGAGTATGCCGAGCTGGCCCACGAGGCGGGCTGCCCGGTCTGGATACGCGCCGCGACCCCGGGGGTTGATCCGGGCTTTATCAGTGCGCTTGGCGGAGCCGTGGACCGGGCGCTTGGACGCGCTTCGGGTCCTGCACCGGACGGTAGCTGGACCTGCCCGTCGTCCTGCAAGAGGTGCCCGGTTGGACAGACGGGAAAGAAGAGCCGCCGATGAACCTCTACGACCTGCTGCGGGGGCTCCACATTCTGGCGGTGATCGCCTGGATGGCTGGCTTGTTGTATCTGCCACGGCTCTTCGCCTACCACGTGAACGCGGCGCCTGGGTCGGAGATGGACCTGACCTTCCAGACCATGGAGCTGAAGCTGTACAGGATCATCATGGGGCCGGCGATGATCGCCGCCCTGCTGCTGGGCCTGGGCCTCATCTGGGTGGACGCCACTCAGCGACTGGGCGGATGGGGTTTCCTGCTCGAAGCCTGGATGCTGGTGAAGCTCGCCGGCGTTGTCTTGCTGATCGGCTGGCATCACTTCCTGGGCGCCGCACAAAAGCGGTTCGTTGCCGGGACCAACACCCGGTCGAACCGGTTCTGGCGCGCTACGAACGAGCTTCCCTTCCTGGCGGCGATCGTCATGGTTCTCGCGGTCACCCTCGAATTCGGTCGTTAGAGCCCCCGGCGCGGTGGAAAACCGCCCAGAAGCCCACTGGACCGCTCACCAGGCTTGACCCGGCGTGGCGGCTGTGGTTCGGCTGACACGCTTCCAGCCGCCCCGATCGGCACTGGGGGACCCCGCCTCTTGCCGGACTCACGCGCCATCCCAGGGATCGGCCAGAGCTCCCGGAACGAAAACATTTGTACGGACCTGGGCGACTCCGCCTTGGATCCCTGTCGCCGGCGGAAGCGCCTGGCGCCGTCAGGACTGCGCATGATGTCTGAAGACAACTTTTTCCCCGACCCCGCCGACCTGGTTGAATCCATTGAGGACGCCTCGCTTGACGGCGACGCGTCCTCTGCAGAGGACGATGAGCCCACCCAGGCCGCCCAGGCCATTTCTGCCATGGGCCTTACGCGGATGTCGCTCCAGGAGCTGAAGGACAAGTCCCCCGCCGACCTGCTGTCCTTCGCCGAGACCCTGGAGATCGAGAACGCTAACTCCATGCGCAAGCAGGACATGATGTTCGCGATCCTCAAGGTGCTGGCCGAGGAGGGCGTGGAAATCTCGGGCTCCGGCACCATGGAGGTCCTGCCCGACGGCTTTGGCTTCCTGCGCTCCCCCGAGGCCAACTATCTTCCCGGGCCAGACGACATCTATGTCAGCCCGTCCCAGATCCGGAAGTTCGGCCTTCGGACCGGCGACACGGTCGACGGAGGCGTTCGCGCGCCTCGGGAGGGCGAGCGCTATTTCGCCCTGGTCAAGGTTGACCAGATCAACTTCGAGCCGCCGGAGAACGTCCGCCACAAGGTCCTGTTCGACAACCTCACCCCCCTTTACCCGCAGGAGCGGCTGAGGATGGAGATGGAGGACCCGACCCTGAAGGACCGTTCCGGCCGGGTCATCGACATCGTCGCGCCCCTGGGCAAGGGGCAGCGCTGCCTCATCGTCGCCCCGCCCCGGGTCGGCAAAACGATCATGATGCAGAACATCGCCAAGGCGATCGCGGCCAACCACCCGGAATGCTACCTCATCGTCCTCCTGGTGGACGAGCGCCCAGAGGAAGTCACCGACATGCAGCGCACGGTGAAGGGCGAGGTCATTGCCTCAACCTTCGACGAGCCTGCACAGCGCCACGTCCAGGTGGCCGAGATGGTGATCGAGAAGGCCAAGCGCCTCGTCGAGCACAAGCGGGATGTGGTCATCCTGCTCGACAACATCACCCGCCTGGGCCGGGCCTACAACACCACAGTGCCGTCTTCGGGCAAGGTCCTGACCGGCGGCGTCGATGCCAATGCACTCCAGAGGCCCAAGCGCTTCTTTGGCGCGGCGCGGAACATCGAGGAAGGCGGCTCTCTGACCATCATCTCCACGGCCCTGATCGATACCGGTAGCCGGATGGACGAGGTGATCTTCGAGGAGTTCAAGGGCACCGGGAACTCCGAAATCGTGCTGGACCGGAAGGTCGCAGACAGGCGCATCTATCCGGCCATCGACATCCTCAAGTCCGGCACCCGTAAGGACGAGCTCATCACCCCGCCGGGGCAGCTGACCAAGACCCACGTCCTGCGTCGGATCCTCGCGCCCATGGGGGCCCAGGACGCCATCGAGTTCCTGCTCGACAAGCTGCGTCAGTCGAAGAACAACGACGACTTCTTCCAGTCCATGAACACCTGACGCGCCTCAGGCCGGGTGTTTCACGTGAAACATCGGTTTTGCAGTCCCGTTCAGGGGATAAGCAGGGTCGAGCCCACGGTCTGGCGGGACTCCAGTGCCTCGTGGGCCGCCCGGGCCTGGCTGAGCGGGAAGGTCTGGCCGATCTCGATGGAGATGTCCCCGGCGCCGATCCGGCTGAAGACGGCGGCCGCGCTGGTATCCAGCTCTTCCGTCGTGGAAATATAGTCCCCAAGGGTCGGACGGGTGAAGAACAGGGATCCCATCCGCATGAGCCGCGCCGGTTCAACGGCCGGCGGCGAGCCCGAGGCATTGCCGAAGCTGATGAAGGTTCCCCGGCGGGCAAGGCTGGCCAGGGTACCCTCAAAGGTGGAGGCCCCGACAGAGTCGTAGGCGACGGGCACGCCTGCGCCGCCCGTGATCCGGCGGACCTCTGCAGCCACGTCCTGCTCCCCGTAGAGGATCACGTGGTGCGCGCCCAGGGCTCGCACCCGGTCGGCTTTGGCGGGGCTGCCGGCGGTGGCGATCACTTCCGCGCCCAGGGTCCGCGCCCACTGCACCAGGATCTGTCCCACGCCTCCGGCCGCCGCGTGGATGAGCACCGGCTCCCCGGCGTGCAGGGGACGACAGCGCAGCAACAGAAATTCGGCTGTCATGCCCTTCAAAAGGGCCGCCGCCGCCGTGCGCTCATCCACCCCCTCTGGGATCCGCACCGCCCGTCTGGCATCGACCAGGTGGAGGTCGGCATAGGCGCCAATCGGCCCTGAGGCGAAGGCGACCCGGTCGCCCGGGCTAAATCGCTCCACGCCCTCGCCGGCAGCGATGATCTCTCCGGCACCCTCCATCCCCAGTCCGGAGGGTAATTTCAGGGGATAGAGTCCGGAGCGGTGATAGGTATCGATGTAGTTGACGCCGATGGCGATCTGCCGGACCAGGATCTGCCCGGGGCCGGGTTGGGGGTCGGGAAGCTCGACGAGGTCCAGGACGGCGGGACCACCCGTGGCGGTGAAGCGGATGGCGTGCATGACTCAGGCCTCTCCGAGATGAGCGTGGCGGAAGGCCAGTGCGCGGGCCTCCTCGATCTGATGTGGCACTTCCATCGGTTTTCTCCTGGACGACCTGCCCCGACACTTAAGCCCGCCGCCATCTGGGCGGAAGGTGGTTTTGCGATCCCTGCAGGCCGCGCTATCCTGAAGTCGTCACCGGAGGCTCCGCCATGAAGATCACCGTCGAGATCGACTGCTCCCCCGTCGAGGCCCGCACCTTCCTGGGGCTGCCCGACGTCAGCCCCCTGAATGCCCGGATGGTCGAGGAAATGCAGGCGCGGATGACCGCCAACATGTCCATGCTGGGGCCCGACGAGTTGATGAAGAGCTGGATGAGCTTTGGCGCCGGCGCACAGGAACAGTTCACCAAGCTGATGACCCAGGCCGCGGGCCTGGGCGCGGGCACCGCTCACCCCAAATGAACGACACCATCTTCGCCCCCGCGACCGCGCCAGGACGCGCGGCGGTGGCCGTGGTGCGCCTGTCCGGCCCCGGGACCCTGGACGCCGTGCGCGCCCTGTCCGGTCGCGTGCCGATGCCGCGACGGGCGTCCCTGCGCAAGCTTCGGTCCGGTAATGGCGAAGTTCTCGACGACGGCCTCGTGCTCTGGTTTCCGGGTCCCGGGAGCTATACGGGCGAGGACAGCGCCGAGTTGCACCTGCACGGCGGCGGCGCGGTCATTACCTCTGTCCTGCAGGCCCTCGCGGCCCTTGGCCTGCGCCTTGCTGAGCCCGGCGAGTTCACCCGCCGCGCCTTCGAGAACGGCCGGCTCGACCTTGCCCAGGCCGAGGGCGTTGCAGACTTGATCGACGCCGAGACGGAGGCCCAGAGGCGCCAGGCCCTGGCCCAGCTCGACCGTGCCCTGGGACGGGCCCGCGATGTGTGGCGCACCGACCTGGTCGAGGCCCTCGCCTTCTTCGAGGCCGCTGTGGATTTCCCCGACGAGGATCTGCCCGCGGACCTTGCGCGCAGGGCGCGCCCGGTCCTGGACCGTCTGGTCGCGGCCCTTTCCGGGGCAGTCACTGGCGTTCGGCGGGCGGAGCAGGTCCGGGAGGGCTTCTCCATCGCCCTGGTTGGCGCCCCCAATGCCGGGAAGAGTACCCTCCTCAACGCCCTAGCCCGCCGGGAGGCGGCGATTGTCACTGCGACACCGGGAACCACCCGGGACATTATCGAGGTCTCACTTCGCCTTGCGGGCTACAAGGTGGTTCTGGCGGATACAGCCGGCCTTCGCGAGGCGGAGGACGCCGTGGAGATCGAGGGCGTCCGCCGGACCCGCCTGCGGGCCGCCGAGGCCGATCTCAGGCTCTGGGTGGTTGACGGGGCCGGGGACACCGGTGCCGGAGTGGCTCCGCCGGATGTGCTAAGGGCCGGGGACCTTTGCCTGCTCTGCAAGTCGGACCTTCCGGCCGGAGACGCAGCGGGCCGGGCGCTCACCGAGGCCGTGGCCCTTGGGCTGGAGCCCCACAGGCTCAGCGCTCATCGGCCCGATGACATCTCTGCCCTCGAGGCTGCGCTCGCCGGGCGGGTCGTTGCGGCGCTTGGCGCTTCGGAGCCCCCGGCGGCGACGCGCCTGCGTCATGCGGCCCTACTCTCCGAGGCCATTGAGCGCCTCGCGAGCGCCCGCGCGCTCCCGGATGCCCCGGAGCTAGCCGCTGAGGACGTGCGCCTGGCCGCCCGCGCCCTTGATCGGATCACGGGGCGGATCGGTCCCGAGGACGTCCTGGACCGGATCTTCTCGACCTTCTGTATCGGCAAGTGACCTGTTTCACGTGAAACCTGGGCCGTTCTGGTGTAGCCCTTGCCGCTTCCAGGACCTGTAGGAGCGGGCAGAGCGCATGTGGGATGTCATCGTGATCGGCGGCGGTCACGCCGGCTGTGAAGCGGCGGCGGCCTCGGCGCGGTTCGGCGCCCGTACCCTGCTGCTGACCCACCGGATCGAGACCCTCGGGGAGATGAGCTGCAACCCGGCGATCGGCGGCCTGGGCAAGGGCCATCTCGTTCGGGAGATCGATGCCCTCGACGGGGTGATGGGCCGCCTGGCCGATGCCGCCGGTATCCAGTTCCGCATGCTCAATCGGTCCCGGGGGGCTGCCGTTCGGGGCCCACGGGCGCAGATTGACCGGAAGCTCTACCGTGAGGCCATGCAGGCCGAGTTGGCGGCAACGGCGGGTCTGGTGATCCGCGCCGAGGCTGTCGAGGACCTGGTCGTCGAGGCTGGGCGCGTGACCGGGGTCGTGGGGGCGTCTGGCGCCATCTATCCCGCCGCGCGGGTAGTCCTGACCACAGGCACCTTTCTCAAGGGCGTGATCCATCTGGGGGAACAGCGGATACCCGCAGGCCGCGTCGGCGAAGCGCCGTCCATCGGCCTGGCCGACCGCCTTTACGCCCTGGGCCTATCCATGGGGCGGCTCAAGACCGGAACGCCGCCGCGGCTGGATGGCGGCACCATCGCCTGGGACCTCCTGGACAGCCAGGCAGCGGACCCCATCCCCAGCCCCTTTTCCTTCCTCACCGACCGGATCACCAATCCCCAGGTCGCCTGTGGGGTAACGACCACGACCCCAGAGACCCACAGGATCATTGCCGAGCGCCTTTCGGAGTCGGCGGTCTATGGCGGCCGCATCCAGGGCCGCGGGCCTCGGTACTGTCCCTCCATTGAGGACAAGGTGGTGCGGTTCGCCGACCGGGCCGGCCACCAGATCTTCCTGGAGCCCGAAGGCCTGGACGATCCCACCGTCTATCCCAATGGGATTTCCACATCGGTCTCCCCGGAGACCCAGGACCTCTTCCTTCGCACCATTCCGGGCCTCGAGGCCGTGCGTGTCCTCCGCCACGGCTATGCCATCGAGTACGACTATGTGGATCCGCGCGAGCTGGACCCAGCCCTGGAGGTCAAGCGTCTACCGGGTCTCTACCTGGCCGGCCAGATCAACGGGACAACCGGATACGAGGAGGCGGCAGCCCAGGGACTTGTGGCGGGCCTCAACGCCGCCCGGTCGGCCTCGGGCGCCGATCCGGTCGTCTTCCGGCGGGACGAGGCCTATATCGGCGTGCTGATCGATGACCTGGTCACCCGGGGCGTCACTGAGCCCTACCGGATGTTCACAAGCCGGGCGGAGTTCCGACTGACCCTGCGTGCGGACAATGCGGACCAGAGGCTCACCGACCGGGGCCTCGCTCTGGGATGCGTCGGTGTTTCACGTGAAACCGTCTGGCGCGCCCGCCGCGCCGAGCTGGAGGCCGCCCGCCGACGCGCTGCGGAGCTGGTGCTTACGCCCGCTGCGGCGGCTCGCGAAGGCCTGCCTGTCAAGGCGGATGGCCAGAGGCGCAACCTCTCGGAGCTCCTCGCCTATCCGACCATCGGCTTTCAGGACCTGGCGCGGATCTGGCCAGAAATCAATGACTGGAGCCCAGCCGTCCGCGAGCAGGTCGAGATCGACGCTGCCTATTCCGGCTATCTTGATCGCCA
>JBMOEP010000001.1:0-24073 GCA_049314675.1 Phenylobacterium sp. | reverse complement strand
ATCTTCGTATCGGGTCCGATTGAGGACGGCATGGCCGCCCTGGTCTGCGCCCAGCTTCTCTATCTTGAGGCCGAGAACCCCAAGAAAGAGATCCAGATGTACATCAACTCCCCGGGTGGGGTGGTGTCGTCGGGCCTCGCGATCTACGACACCATGCAGTACATCCGCAGCCCCGTGGCGACCCTTTGCATGGGCTACGCGGCCTCCATGGGCTCCTTCCTCCTGGCAGCCGGGGCACCTGGGCGCCGGATCAGCCTGCCGAACGCCCGCATCATGGTTCACCAGCCGTCGGGCGGTTATTCCGGCAAGGCGTCGGACATCGAGCGGCACGCCGAGGACATCCTCAAGATCAAGCGGCGGCTCAACGAACTGTACGCCAAGCATACCGGCCGGACCTACCAGGAGGTCGAGGATATGCTGGATGCAGATACCTTCATGACCCCCGAGGAGGCCCGCGACTGGGGTCTCGTGGACGTGGTCCAGGAAAACCGGGGCGACGACTGACGCCACCCCCGGGCGGGGATCAGGGACTCTCCCTGAACTCGCGGAAGCCCGCGTGGACGGCTATCGCCAGCATCTCCCGGTCCCCAGCCGTGTCGCCATAGGCTGCGGTCAGCCGTACATCCTCTCCGAAGGTCTCCCTCAGGCGGCGCACCTTTTCAGGGCCTCGGCAGTTCGCGCCGTCCAGGTCCCCGGTGAGGCGTCCTTCCGCGTCGAAGGCCAGCCGCGTGCCCAGGAGGTGGTCTGCGCCCAGGCCACGGGCGAAGGGCGCGACGAGGCACTCCGGAGAGGCGGTGACGATGACCAGGGTCGCCCCCCGCGAGCGCCAGTAGCGCCAGGAATTCAGTGCGTCCGGCCGCAGGAGGCTGCGGGAACGGGCCTCAGCGTAGGCGCGGGCGCGCGCTTCCAGGTCAAACAGGGGCGTGCCGGCGAGGAACTGCCGGGCCGCGGCGCCCTTGAGGAGTCCCCGATCCCGCTTCACTAGGTACCGGACGGCATCTGGCGCGAGCGCCACCAGGCCACGCAGCCAGGCCAGGGCTCCCGCATTCCAGGACAGAAAGTCCGTAAAGCTGTCCCGCACCGTCAGTGTGCCGTCGAAGTCGAAGGCCACGATCCCGACCGGGCGCGAGGGATCATCAGCCAGATGTTCATCCGGATCCATCGCGGGCTGGAGCTGGATTTCTGGGGCGACGGGCACGGTCCGACCGGGATCCTCTGCAATTCATTCGAGGGGGCCGAACTGCGAGGATTCGCCCCATGACGACAATGCCACAGGTTTGCGATATAGGCTTTACGGACGGACCTCGGACTTGTCGCCAGGGCCGGCTTGGGGGACTGTCAAGACTTCGGCAACCCGTCACCGGTAGGCTGAATCGGGTCTTAACGGTTTACCCGGGGTTCGGCGGTGCGTCGTCAGGTCGCCCGTCGAAGGAGTGAGAAACGCATGACCAAGGCCGCCGGCGGGGACTCGAAGAGCACCCTCTATTGCTCATTCTGCGGTAAGAGCCAGCATGAGGTCCGCAAGTTGATTGCGGGCCCGACCGTGTTCATCTGTGATGAATGCGTCGAACTCTGCATGGACATCATCCGCGAAGAGCACAAGATTTCCTTCGTGAAATCAAAGGATGGCGTGCCGACTCCCAAGGAGATCCGCGAAGTCCTCGACGACTACGTGATCGGTCAGGAGCACGCCAAGAAGGTGCTCTCGGTTGCGGTCCACAACCACTACAAGCGCCTCAACCACGCGTCGAAGAACAACGACGTCGAGCTTGGCAAGGCCAACATCCTGCTCATCGGTCCTACCGGTACGGGCAAGACCCTGCTGGCCCAGACCCTGGCCAGAATCATCGATGTGCCCTTCACCGTCGCCGATGCGACGACCCTCACCGAGGCTGGCTATGTCGGGGAGGATGTCGAGAACATCATCCTCAAGCTGCTCCAGGCTGCGGATTACAACGTCGAACGCGCCCAGCGTGGCATCGTCTACATTGACGAGGTCGACAAGATCAGCCGCAAGTCGGACAACCCCTCCATCACCCGGGACGTGTCCGGCGAGGGCGTCCAGCAAGCCCTCCTGAAGATCATGGAGGGCACGGTCGCCTCCGTCCCGCCCCAGGGTGGGCGCAAGCACCCCCAGCAGGAATTCCTGCAGGTGGACACAACCAACATCCTGTTTATCTGCGGCGGTGCCTTCGCGGGTCTCGACAAGATCATCTCGGCCCGCGGCCAGGGCACTTCTATCGGCTTCGGTGCCCGGGTCTCCGATCCGGAGGATCGCCGGACTGGCGAAATCTTCCGCCAGGTCGAGCCCGACGATCTGCTGAAGTTCGGTCTGATCCCGGAATTCATTGGGCGCCTGCCGGTCCTGGCCACCCTCGATGATCTGGATGAGAAGACCCTGATCAAGATCCTGACCGAGCCCAAGAACGCCTTCGTGAAGCAATATCAGCGCCTGTTCGACATGGAGAACGTCGGCCTGACCTTCACCGATGACGCCTTGGCGTCGGTGGCCCGCAAGGCGATCTCCCGCAAGACCGGTGCCCGGGGCCTGCGCTCCATCCTCGAAAGCATACTGCTCGACACCATGTACGAACTTCCCACCTGGGAAGGCGTCGAGGAGGTCGTGGTCAACGCTGAGGTGGTCGAGGGCCGGTCCCAGCCCCTGGTGATCTACGCCGAGCGCCGCGACAAGGGCGGCGCGGCCTGATCACTTGGGAGGGGTAAGCGGCTTCACCCGCGCCATCCAGTCCAGCCCCTTAAGCCAGTAGGTCTCGGTTGAGGTCAGGAAGCCGTCCCGCTTCCGCGCCGAGATCCACCCGTTCAGGAAGTTGAGCATGTTGGTGTCGCCCTTGCGCAGGGCGAAGGCGTCGGCTGTGCGTCCCAGGGGCTCGCCTGAGGCGATCACGTAGCGCTGGGGCGCAGAAGACGCCACTGTCAGGGTCGGGACCGGCTCCTTGAAGGCGAGGGCGTTCACGGCACCGTCATCCAGGGCGCGCTGGGCCCCCGCCAGGTCGACAAACTCGCGAAAGGTGGCCTGGGGCAGGGCGAGACGGGCGAGGTCGGCGGCCAGGGTTCCTGTGACGATCCCGATCGCGGTCTCCGGGACATTCAGCTGGCCTGCCTGGAGCGGGGCCTTGGAGCTGGCGACGATGCGGATTTCGGATTCCGCGTAGGGGTTGGTCATCCAGACCTTGAGGAGCTTGTCCGGGGCGATGGCCAGGGCCGCAGCCGCAAGATCGCACTCGCCAGCATTCAGCCGGTCCAGGACATCGCTCATCGGGACGACCTTGAGCTCCAGGACCAGGCCCGCGTCGCTCGCCAGGCGCGAGACGATATCGATCTCATGGCCGATTCGTTCGCCGCTGGAGGCGCGGAAAACAAAGGGCGGCGCCTCGGCGGTGCACACCCTCAGTGTCCCCCGGCCAAGGGCGTCCTCCAGAGCTCCCGCCGTCGCCGGCGTTGCGGCCAATGCCGAAGCCAAAATCAGGCCTGAGAGATTCGCCTTCATGTCACCCTCCACTTATCCTGCAGTCAGCTTGCATTCAGCTTGCCGCAAGCACAACCACCTGACTAGATTGTCGAAGGCCTAGCAAGGAGCCCCCCATGCGTCTGATCCTGGTCCTCGCCGCTGCGGCCACCACGGTGGTCGGGGTGGCTCCCCCGGTTCCCGCCCGGGCAGACTCCTATGTCAACTGTTCGTCCCAGAACTACCAGCGGAACTGGTGTCCGGTGTACTCGGGTGGTCGCGCCTATCTCGAACGCCAGTACTCCGACGGGCGGGGTCCCTGCATGGAAGGCTCGACCTGGGGACAGGACCGCCGGGGCATCTGGGTCGATCGCGGGTGCCGCGCCCGGTTTCGGGTCCAGGATCGATACGGCCAGTATCCAAATCAGGGCTATCCCGACCAAGGTTACTACCCCAACAATAGCCAAAAGAAGGACGACACCGGTGCCCTCATTGGCGGCCTGTTGATCGGCGGGCTCCTGGTCGGGGCCATGGCCGCGGCTGCGAACGAGAACAACGCCTCCAAGCCGCCGTCGGGATCCGGCGGTTCGGCCGGGGCATCAGGGTCCGGGATCGCCGTGGAGGCCTGCCGCGCCGAGGCTGTTACCCAGGTCTCGCGTTACGGGCAGCGTCCCCGTATCGATCGTATCACCACCACCTCAGCGTCCTCCGGAGGCTGGAATGTCCAGGGCTATGTTTCTGTCGATGTCGGTCCCAAGGCGGTCTCCTATGCCTTCACCTGTCGCTACGACAACGGCTCGGCGCAGATTACCAAGCTGAACTGACCGGGCGCGGCACCCCGCCTTTTCACGGGTTGTCCACGGCTGTCTGCCGCCGGCGGCTTGAACCCGCCCGCCAACGCGCCACATAAATGTCTCAACCGCCCGTCCTGGCGATCGTCGCAGGGGGCGCAGCCGTCCCTGCTCATCAGAGGGGGCCGGATAGGAGTAAGTGACCATGACCGAAGCCCGCACGCTTCCGATCCTCCCCCTCAGGGACATCGTCGTCTTTCCGCATCAACCGGTCCCGCTGTTCGTGGGCCGGGACAAGTCCGTCAGGGCCCTCGAGGAGGCGATGAAGTCCGAGGCGCGGGAAATCCTGCTCGCCACCCAGAAGAACAAGGATGATGACGACCCCGGCGCAGAGGGCATCTATGAGGTCGGCGTCATCGCCGCGATCCTACAGCTCCTGCGCCTGCCCGATGGCACGGTCAAAGTCCTGGTGGAGGGCCGCGGCCGGGCCGGGATCGTCCGTTTCGTCGACGAGACCGAATGGTTCTCCGGCGAAGTCGCCCTGGTGACCGAGGACGCTGCGCCGTCGGCCGAGATCGAGGCCCTCACCCGGGCCGTCGCCGAGCAGTTCGAGACCTACGTCAAGCTCAACAAGAAGGTGCCCCCGGAGGCGCTCTCGGCCCTCCCGGGCATTGAGAACCCAGGTGAGCTGGCGGACCGCATCGCTTCGCACCTGAATGTCAGGATCGCTGATAAGCAGGAACTGCTGGAGATCTTCAGCGTCTCCAAGCGCCTCGAGAGGGTCTACGCCCTGATGGAGGGCGAGATTTCGGTCATGCAGACCGAGAAGAAGATCCGGAACCGCGTGAAGCGGCAGATGGAGAAGACCCAGCGCGAGTACTACCTGAACGAGCAGATGAAGGCGATCCAGCGGGAGCTGGGCGAGCAGGACCCCGAGCGCGACGAGCTCGCCGAGCTTGAAAAGCGGATCAAGCGCACTCGACTGTCCAAGGAGGCCCGCGTCAAGGCGAACGCCGAGCTGAAGAAGCTGCGGTCCATGAGCCCCATGTCAGCGGAATCCACCGTCGTGCGGAACTATCTCGACTGGCTGCTGTCCATTCCGTGGGGCAAGCCAAAGTCCAAGCCCATCGACCTGGAGAAGGCCGAGTCCATCCTCGAGAACGACCACTACGGCCTTCAGAAGGTCAAGGAACGGATCCTCGAGTATCTGGCGGTGCAGGCCCGCACGGGGTCCCTCAAGGGGCCGATCCTGTGCCTCGTGGGTCCGCCTGGGGTTGGTAAGACCTCGCTGGGCAAGTCCATCGCCGAGGCGACCGGCCGAGAGTTCGTCCGGGTCTCCCTGGGCGGCGTGCGCGACGAGGCCGAGATCCGCGGCCACCGCCGTACCTACATCGGCTCCATGCCGGGCAAGATTATCCAGTCCATGAAGAAGGCCAAGTCGACCAACGCCTTCTTCCTGCTGGACGAGATCGACAAGATGGGTGCCGACTGGCGAGGTGACCCGTCCTCGGCCCTGCTCGAGGTGCTGGACCCGGCTCAGAACGCCACCTTTGCCGACCACTATCTCGAGGTCGACTATGACCTGAGCCCGGTCATGTTCGTCACCACGGCCAACAGCCTCAACATGCCCCAGCCCCTGCTGGACCGCATGGAGATCATTCGGATCCCGGGCTACACCGAGGACGAGAAGGTCGAGATCGCCCGCCGGCACCTCCTGCCCAAGCAGATGAAGGACCACGGCCTGACCGCCGCCGAGTTCGAACTGCCCGACGCCGCCCTGCGCGACCTGATCCGGTACTATACCCGCGAGGCGGGGGTTCGTTCCCTCGAGCGCGAGATCGGCAACCTCGCCCGCAAGGCGGTCCGCGAACTGATGCGTCGCAAGGTGGGCGAGGAGGCCGGTCTGATCCTGGTCGATGAGGCTCGGGTCGCCGAATACGCCGGCGTGAGACGGTTCAAGTATGGCGAAATGGACGGCGAGGATCAGGTCGGGATCATCACCGGCCTGGCCTACACCGACTTCGGCGGCGACATCCTCACTATCGAGGCGGTGAAGATGCCGGGCAAGGGCCGCATGCAGGTGACCGGCAACCTGAAGGAAGTGATGAAGGAGTCCGTGCAGGCCGCCCATGCCTATGTGCGCAGCCGCGCGACCCAGTTCGGTATCGAGCCTCCGGTCTTCGAGCGCACGGACGTCGCCATCCATGTTCCTGAGGGCGCAACCCCCAAGGACGGACCGTCAGCGGGGGTCGCCATGGCGACCGCCATCGTCTCGGTCCTGACCGGCGTACCGATCCGCAAGGATCTGGCCATGACCGGGGAGGTTACGCTCCGCGGACGGGTCCTCCCGATCGGTGGCCTCAAGGAAAAACTGCTCGCGGCCCTGCGGTCGGGCGTGAAGACGGTCCTGATCCCCCAGGAGAACGTCAAGGATCTTCAGGACATACCCGACAATGTGAAGGCGGGGCTGGAGATCCTCCCGGTCAGCTCGGTGGACGAAGTCCTCGCTCACGCCCTTGTGCGTCCGCTCACGCCGATCGAGTGGACCGAGCCCCCGCCGCCTCCCGGGGCGGAACTCTCCGGGGACGAGCCTGTCCTGACCCACTGACCCTCGTGTCCCCGGCGGTGTTTGACACGCCGCCGGGGCTGGTCATGATGCGGGGCAATGGCTTCGCCCGGGCATGTTTTTTGTTTGAGGCGAGGCTCCAAACAACGACAACCGGGGGGTGCGCCTCATGAACAAGACCGAGTTGATCGCGGCTGTCTCTCAGAACGCGGGCCTGGCCGCGCCAGAGGTCCGGCGAGTCCTGGACGCTGTTCTCGACACCGTCTCCTCCGCCCTGCGGGAGGGGGCAGAGGTCAGGCTGGTGGGTTTCGGGACCTTCTCCAGACTCTACAGGCCCGCGGGCCTGGCCCGAAACCCGCGAACAGGGGAGGCGGTCCGGCGCCCGGCCATGCACACAGCGCGCTTCCGGGCCGGCGACGGCCTGAAACGAAGTCTGAATTGAGGGGGACCAGAGCCTCCTACCGGATTTCCCCTCGGCGCGAAGAGCGGTAGACAGTTTCGCGCCTGCGGGCGGGAGGGGCGGCTAGCTCAGCTGGTTAGAGCACCTGGTTTACACCCAGGGGGTCGGGGGTTCGAACCCCTCGCCGCCCACCATTCCCGGAGCCGACCATGCAGAAGCGTCCGCTCGGCCGCACCGGCCTGCAGGTCTCCGGGATCGGGTTTGGTGCCGCCTCCTTCTGGGGCCATCCCGCCTTCCATGAGGCTGAGGCCCTGTCCCTGGTCCACCGCGCCCTGGACCTGGGGATCACCCTCTTCGATACCGGCCCGGCCTATTCCCGGGGACAGGCCGAGGCCCGGCTCGGCCGCGCCCTTGCGGGGCGGGACCTGTCCGGCCTCGTCATCGCCACCAAGGCGGGCACGACCTTTGCGCGGGGGCGGGTGCGCCGCGACATGTCCCTGCGGGCCATAGAGGCGAGCCTGGTGGAAAGCCTCCGTCGCCTGGGCCTCGACGTCCTCCCGCTCGTCCACCTCCACGGCCCGGCCGCCAGCGAACTGACCCCTGATTTCCTCGGCGGTCTTGGGCGCATGAGGGACCGGGGACTGTTCCGGCATCTTGGCGTCAACAGCTTCGATCCGACCGTCATCGATGCCGCCCTGGTCCTGCCACAGATCGACACCGTCATGGTCGACATCAACGTTCTCAGGCCTGAGCGCATTCCCCTGGCCGCCCGCGCGGCGGCGGCGGGGAAGGGGGTGCTGGCGGGCATGCCCCTGGCCATGGGGCACACGGCACCGCGCGCCTGGAGGAATCTGGGCCTGCGGGACGCCTGGTACCTGGCCCGGGCCCTGAAGACCCATCGCGCCGACATGGCCGCCGGTCGCCGGTTTCGGTTCCTGCATGGCCGGTCTGACATCTCTGGCGCCCAGGCGGCCCTGGCCTGGGCCCTGGGCGTGCCCGGGGTGTCCGCCGCCGTGGTCGGGACCACCCGTCTCGCCCACCTCGAGGACTGCGCCGCCGCCCCAGGCCTGGCGTTGCCCGCAGAACTTGCGGCGCTCATCGCCGAGGCTCAGTCCCGTTCCTGAGGACCAGCCTTGCCCGGCGCGCCGGAATGGGGTCTCCTCACCTCACAGGGGCGGCGAAACGTCCCGGACCCAGGAGGAATTCACATGGCGGACGGAGCGGTCGGAATGGATGAGGCGCGCCGGCGCGCCTATGCGGTCAAGCTCGAGGACATGAACCCGGGCGACCCTGAACTCTTCAAGTCCAACGCCTTCTGGTCCTATTTCGAACGCCTGCGGAACGAGGATCCCGTCCACTGGTGCCGGGAGTCCGAGTTCGGGCCCTACTGGTCGGTCACCCGCTACAACGACATCATGGCGGTGGACACCAACCACGGGGTCTTCTCCTCCGAGGCGGCCCTCGGCGGCATCACCATCCGCGACGCCCGTCCGGACCTGCGCCGGCCCAGCTTCATCGCCATGGATCCGCCGCGGCACGACGAGCAGCGCAAGGCTGTCAGCCCCATCGTCTCGCCCGGCAACCTCAAGACCATGGAGCCCATCATCCGGGAGCGGGCCTGCCAAATCCTGGATAGCCTGCCCCTCGGCGAGGCCTTCGACTGGGTGGACCGGGTCTCGGTCGAACTCACTACCCAAATGCTGGCGACCCTGTTCGACTTCCCCTTCGAGGAGCGCCGCCGCCTGACCCGCTGGTCGGACGTGGCCACCACCATCCCCTATCCGGGCGGACTGGTGGAGACGGAGGAGGCCCGCCAGGCCGAAATGATGGAATGCCTGGAGGTCTTCACCGGCCTGTGGAATGAGCGGGTCAACCGGCCCCCAACCGGCGACCTTGTCTCCATGATGGCGCACAACGACGCCACCCGGAACATGACCCCCGAGGAGTACCTGGGGAACATAATCCTCCTGATCGTCGGCGGTAATGACACCACCCGGAACTCCCTTTCCGGCGGGGTCCTGGCCCTCAACCAGAACCCGGCGGAGTACGCCAAGCTGCGCGCCAATCCGGCCCTGGTGGAGTCCATGGTGCCAGAGATCATCCGCTGGCAGACACCGCTCGCCCACATGCGCCGCACCGCGCTTCAGGATATCGAGCTCGGCGGCAAGACCATCCGCAAGGGCGACAAGGTCGTGATGTGGTATGTCTCGGGCAATCGCGACGAGCGGGCCATTGAGAACCCCGACGCCTTCATCATCGACCGCGAGCGCCCGCGCCAGCACCTGTCCTTCGGCTTCGGTATCCACCGCTGCGTGGGCAACCGCCTGGCCGAGCTCCAGCTGAAGATCGTCTGGGAGGAAATCCTCAAGCGCTTCAGCTTTGTTGAGGTGCTCGAGGAGCCGCTAAGGGTCCGGTCCAGCTTCGTGAAGGGCTACGAGACCCTGACGGTCAAGCTGCACCCGGCCAACTGACGTCGGGGGCCCTTCCTTTCCGGCCCCGCCTGCGGTTTCATGCCGCCAATTCGATAGCGCCCGGGGAAAACACGTGTCCGACATCGACCTGACCCAGCTCGACAGGGCGCTCGCCGCCGCTCACCAGCCCGCCTTGCAGGCGGCGCTCGTTCACCTGACCGGAGAGGACCATTGGCTCCGTCCCGAATGGGCTCCCGCCTATGTCCCGCTGTCTCGGGGCGAAACGGGTGTTCCCGAGGCTGAGCAGAAGAAGTTCCTGGCCGAGGCCAAGGCCGCCCTGGTTGAATGGTTCGGCAGGGGCGACGGCAGGACCCACCAGCCCTCCCTCGCCACCCTGCGCCGGATGATGAGCTTTGTGGCCGGCGCGGAGATCCCGGAGGGCTACGCCGACTTTCTCGGCGACGAGCTCAGCCTGGCCGAGACCAATACCAAGACGCCGGTCTGGGAAGCGCCAAGCCTCAAGGCCGGCGCCGCGAAGATGCACGTCCTGGTCATCGGTGCCGGCATGTCCGGCCTGCTCACCGGCATCCGCCTCAGCCAGGCTGGCGTGAGCTACGAGATTCTCGACAAGAATGCCGACGTCGGCGGCACCTGGTTCGAGAACACCTATCCGGGCTGCCGGGTGGACTCCTCCAACCACATCTACTCCTACAGCTTCGAGCCGAACCACCACTGGCCCCAGCACTTCTCCACCCAGCCAATCCTGCTGGAGTACTTCCGCGGCGTCGCAGACCGATACGACCTGCGCGGCAAGATCGCCTTCGAGACCGAGGTCGAGACCCTCGACTGGGACGAACCCCGAGCCCTCTGGAAGGTCACTGTCCGCGACGGCAAGGGTGCGCGCCGGGTGATCGAGGCCAACGCCGTCGTCACTGCGGTGGGCCAGCTCAATCGTCCTCACGTGCCCGACATCAAGGGTCGGGACCGGTTCTCTGGACCCGCCTTCCACTCCGCCCGCTGGCGCCATGACGTGGACCTGACCGGCAAGCGGGTGGCGGTGATCGGCACCGGGGCGAGCGCCTACCAGTTCGTGCCCGAGATCGCGGGCAAGGTGGGCAGCCTGACCGTCTTCCAGCGCACGCCGCCCTGGGGTCTCCCGGTGCCGCACTATCACGAGGCCGTGCCCGACGGCATGAACTGGCTGCTGGAGCACGTGCCCTACTACGACAAGTGGTACCGCTTCTGGATGTTCTGGATGGTCACCGACGGGCTCCTGCCCATGGTCACGGCCGATCCCGGCTGGAACGGCCCGCCGACCGCGGTGTCCGCGGTAAATCTCGGGTTCCGGGAGATGATCGCCGGCGCCATCGCCGCCCAGGCCCCGAACCGGCCCGATCTGGTCGAGAAGGTGGTCCCCACCTATCCCGTGGGCGGCAAGCGCGCGCTCCTGGACAATGGGGTCTGGATGGCGGCCCTCCAGCGCGACAACGTCTCGCTCGTCACCGACGCCATCACCGAGATCAGCGAGACCGGGATCGTCACGGCGGACGGCACGGCCCGGGACTTCGACGTCATCATCTACGGCACCGGCTTCTATGCCTCGAAGTTCCTCGAACCCATGAAGATACGGGGCCGCGGGGGCGCTGACCTTCATGCGACCTGGGATGGCGATCCCCGCGCCTACCTGGGGATGACCAGCCCGGGTTTCCCCAACCTGTTCATGATCTACGGGCCGAACACCAACATCGTCGTCAATGGCTCCATCATCTTCTTCTCCGAGTGTAGCGTCCGCTACATCGTGGGTTGCCTGAAGCTGATGGCCGAGACCGGCGCCCGGGCCATGGAGCCGAAGCAGGAGGTCCATGACGCCTTCAACGTCAGGGTCGACGCCGCCAACACCCTGATGGCCTGGGGCGCGCCGCAGGTTTCCAGCTGGTACAAGAACGAGAAGGGGCGGGTGACCCAGAACTGGCCCTTCGCCCTCGTGGACTACTGGAGGGCCACCCTGGAGCCGGACGCGGGCGACTTTTCCATCGAGAGGGCACCGGAACCCGTCGCCTGATCCTCGTGTTCCTTTCAGGAGTGCCTTCGTGAAGCTTCAGACCGTCATCTGTTCCACCCGGCCGAACCGGGTGGGTCCTCATATCGCGCGCTGGTTCCAGGGCCTCGCCGAGGGCCACGAGGCCTTTGAGGCGACCCTGGTGGATCTGGCGGACTTCAATCTGCCGATCTTCAACGAGCCCTGGCACCCGCGGCTTCGCAACTACCAGTACGACTACACCAAGGCCTGGTCGGCGAGCGTGGAGTCGGCCGACGCCTACGTCTTCGTCATGCCGGAGTACAATTTCATGCCGCCGCCGGCCTTTGTGAACGCCGTCGACTACCTCTATTCGGAATGGAACGGAAAGCCGGCCGCCTTTGTCAGCTATGGTGGTCAGTCCGGCGGGGTGCGGGCGGTCCAGATGGCCAAGCAGATGCTGACCACGGTCAAGATCATGCCCCTGGTCGAGGGCGTCGCCATCCCGATGGTGGGAGAGCACCTGGACGCCGAGAAGGGCTTCATTCCCACCGCCGCCCACGGCCTCGCGGCCAAGGTCACCCTGGACGAACTGGCACGCTGGAGCCGGGCGCTGAAGGCGATGCGCGAGTCCTGACGAGGGCGCCGCCGTTCCAGAACAGGGGGAGGGGAGAGTGGCGCGAATGACGGGACTCGAACCCGCGACCTCCGGCGTGACAGGCCGGCGCTCTAACCAACTGAGCTACATCCGCACTCGATCGCGCACCAGCGCGAGGGGCGTCTGATAGGTCCCGGCCGGAATCGTGTCAACTGTCCATGGGGCGTTAGGGCAACGGTAGGGACTCTGGGTTGATCTGCCCTGTGCCCGCCTTCCGGGCCAGACTTGGCAAAGGGGCAAACCGAGGTTTGAACCCGGCGCAAGGCTGGTCTAGAAGGGCGCGCGACTCCGGCGGGGAATCCATGGACGCCTTTCTTCTCGAGTACCTCCCGATCGTGATCTTCCTGGGGATTTCCTCGGCGATCGGGATCGCCTTCATCCTGGCCTCGGCCATCTTCGCGCCCAAGGCGCCGGACCCGGAGAAGCTCTCGACCTACGAGTGCGGCTTCAACGCCTTTGACGACGCCCGGATGAAGTTCGACGTCCGGTTCTACCTGGTCGCGATGCTCTTCATCATCTTCGACCTGGAAATGGCCTTCATGTTTCCCTGGGCCGTGTCGCTTATGGACCTGCCGCGTGATCAGGTCGTCTTCGCCTTCTGGTCGATGATGACCTTCCTCGGTGTCCTGCTCGTCGGCTTCATCTACGAGTGGAAGAAGGGGGCCCTGGAATGGGACTGACTGTTCCTGCCGGATCCGGCGCCCGCTCGGCGGTGGAGGGCTACGATTCCAAGCTCCATGACCCCTATTTCGACGGGGTCTCACAGCAGCTGGCCGACAAAGGCTTTGTGACCGCCGCTGCGGATGACCTCATCACCTGGGCCCGTACGGGCTCGCTGATGTGGATGACCTTTGGTCTGGCCTGCTGCGCCGTGGAGATGATGCACGCCTCCATGCCGCGCTACGACCTCGAGCGCTATGGCTTCGCCCCGAGGGCCAGCCCGCGCCAGTCGGACGTGATGATCGTGGCCGGCACCCTCTGCAACAAGATGGCCCCGGCCCTGCGCAAGGTCTACGACCAGATGCCCGAGCCACGGTATGTCATCTCCATGGGCTCGTGCGCCAACGGCGGTGGCTACTACTATTTCAGCTATTCGGTGGTCCGCGGCTGTGACCGGATCGTTCCCGTGGACATCTACGTTCCCGGATGCCCCCCCACCGCCGAGGCCCTGGTCTACGGGGTCCTGCAGCTGCAGAAGAAGATCCGTCGTACCGGGACAATCGAAAGATGAGCTGGCCCGTCGCTTCCGACACCCTCCAGGCCCTGGGCGCCGAGGTGGCTGCGGCCGCAGGCGCGGGTGTTTCCGCCACTGTCGATTACGGCGATCTCAGCCTTGCGGCGCCGGCGGCCCGCATCCTTGAGGTTCTCGGTCTCCTCAGGGACCGGTTTGGCTTCCAGCAGCTCACCGACCTGACGGGCGTCGATCATCCTGACCGGCCCCTTCGCTTCGACGTGGTCTACCAGCTGCTGTCCTTCACCCGGAACGTCCGGCTCCGCGTGAAGGTCCAGACGGATGAGGACACCGCGGTTCCCTCGGTCACCGGTCTGTTTCCCTGTGCGGAATGGTTCGAGCGCGAGTGCTTCGACATGTACGGCGTCTTCTTCTCCGGCCATCCGGACCTGAGGCGCATCCTGACCGACTACGGGTTCCACGGGCATCCGCTCCGCAAGGACTTCCCCATGAGCGGCTATGTCGAGCTGCGTTACGACGACGAACTCAAGCGCGTGGTCTACGAGCCCGTGAAGTCCGTCGAGTTCCGCAACTGGGACTTCATGTCGCCCTGGGAAGGGACCAGCTACGTCCTGCCGGGCGATGAGAAGGGGGAGGCGCGCTGATGGCCGACGACATCGCCTTGGGCTCCACCGTTCCCGAAACCCCCGTCCGCAAGTTCAACATCAATTTCGGGCCCCAGCACCCGGCGGCGCACGGAGTGCTGCGCCTGGTGCTCGAGCTGGACGGTGAGGTCGTCGAGCGGGTCGACCCGCACATCGGCCTGCTGCACCGCGGCACCGAAAAGCTGATGGAGGCGCGCACCTACCTGCAGAACGTGCCCTATTTCGACCGGCTCGATTACGTCGCGCCGATGAACCAGGAGCACGCCTTCTGCCTGGCCATCGAGCGCCTGTCGGGCATCGAGGTCCCGGTCCGGGCCCAGCTGATCCGGGTCCTGTTCTGCGAGATCGGCCGCATCCTGAATCACCTGCTCAACGTGACGACCCAGGCCATGGACGTCGGCGCCCTGACGCCGCCGCTCTGGGGCTTCGAGGAGCGCGAGAAGCTTATGGTGTTCTACGAGCGGGCCTCCGGTGCCCGCCTGCACGCCAACTTCTTCCGTCCCGGTGGGGTCCGCCAGGACCTCCCTGACGCCCTCATCGACGACATCGAGACCTGGGCCAAGGCCTTCCACAAGCCGCTGGGCGACATCGACCGCCTGATCACCGGCAACCGGATCTTCAAGCAGCGTAACGTCGACATTGGCGTGGTCAGCCGCGAGCAGGCCATGGCCTGGGGCTTTTCGGGCGTCATGGTCCGGGGCTCCGGCATCGCCTGGGACCTGCGTCGCAGCCAGCCCTATGAGTGCTACAGCGAGCTGGACTTCGAGATCCCGCTTGGCGTCAACGGCGACTGCTACGACCGCTATCTCTGCCGGATGCAGGAGATGCGTGAGAGCGTGAAGATCATGCTCCAGTGCGTCGAGCGCCTGCGGAAGACGCCAGGCCCGGTGCTGACCGAGGACACCAAGGTTGCCCCGCCCCGCCGGGGCGAGATGAAGCGGTCGATGGAAGCCCTGATCCATCACTTCAAGATCTATACCGAGGGCCTGCACACGCCGGCCGGTGAGATCTACGCCGCCGTCGAGGCCCCCAAGGGCGAGTTCGGCGTCTTCCTGGTCAGTGACGGCAGCAACAAGCCCTACCGCTGCAAGATCCGCGCCCCGGGCTTCGCCCACCTCTCCGCCATGGACTGGCTCTGCCGGGGGCACATGCTGGCGGATGTCTCGGCCATCCTGGGCTCCCTCGACATCGTTTTCGGCGAGGTGGACCGGTGAGCGCACCCGCCTGCATCACGCCCTTCGACGTCGTCGAGGCCCAGTTCACGGCCTACAACGCCCAGGATCTCGACGCCCATTGCGCGGCCTTCGCCGATGACGTGGTGGTCGCCGACTTCAACGGTGCCGTGACGATCTCGGGCATCGACGCCTATCGCGAGAAGTACCGCCAGGTCTTCGCGGATTTCCCGCAGAACCGGGCCGAGCTGCTCAACCGCATGGTGGTGGGCCATCACGTGATTGACCACGAGCGAGTCTTCCGCGCGCCGGGGGCCGATCCCTTCGAGGTCGCCGCCATCTACACCGTTTCGGACGCGCGGATCGTGCGCGTCGACTTCATCAAGTGAGGCCGGTCACGTGAGCGTCCGCAGGCTAGCCGCCAACCAGCCCGACAGCTTCGCCTTCAGCGCCGAGAGCCTGAAGCAGGTAAAGGCATGGATCGCCAGGTTCCCCGAGGGGCGCCAGCAGTCCGCTGTCATTCCCATGCTCTGGCTGGTCCAGAAGCAGCAGGGCTGGGTCTCTGAGCCCGCGATCCGCATGGTGGCCGAGATGCTCGGCATGCCGGTCATCCGGGTCTACGAGGTCGCCACCTTCTACACCATGTTCATGCTCGAGCCCGTCGGCTCCCATGCCCTGGTTCAGGTCTGCGGCACGACGCCCTGCATGCTGCGGGGGGCCAACGACCTGAAGGCCGTCTGCCAGCGCCGCTTCGGCGACCGCGATCACCTGTCCGCTGACGGCAAGGTGACCTGGCAGGAGGTGGAGTGCCTTGGGGCCTGCTCCAACGCGCCCATGGCGGCCATCAACGACTATTACTACGAGGACCTGACGCCCGAGATTTTCGAGCAGATCCTCGACGAGTTCATCGCTGGCAAGCCCCGGGCACCGGGCTCGGTCATCGGCCGCCAGGGCTCCGCGCCGGAGGGTGGCTCGGCCGTTCTTCAGGACGCAAGCCTGTTCGACGGCACGGCGGCCAAGGCACTGAAGGCCCTTCCCAACGCCGAGCCGAAGACGCGCGGCAAGGCCAAGGAGGCGGCTCAGTGATCGTGCAGGGTTCGGCGACCGGCGCAGGCCGGATCGGTCTGGAGGCTTAGGGGCGCATCGTGGTCGGAATTCTCGAGGACAAGGATCGGATCTTCACCAACCTCTATGGTCTCCATGACTGGGGCCTGGAGGGGGCGAAGCGCCGCGGGGCCTGGAATGGTACCCGCCTCATGCTGGAGCAGACGCCGGAATGGCTGTGCGACCAGATCAAGGCCTCGGGCCTGCGGGGCCGGGGAGGGGCGGGCTTCTCCACCGGGCTGAAGTGGACCTTCATGCCGAAGGCAGAGGGTGCGCGTCCGCACTACCTGGTGATCAATGCCGATGAGTCGGAACCGGGCACCTGCAAGGACCGCGAGATCCTCCGCAACGATCCGCACCTCCTCATCGAAGGCGCGATGATCGCCAGCTACGCCATTCGGGCCCACACCTGCTACATCTACATCCGCGGCGAATACGTGCACGAGCGCGAGCGCCTCGAAGCCGCGATCAAGCAGGCCTACGAGGCCAAGCTGATCGGCAAGGACAACGTCCACGGCTGGGACTTCGACGTCTTCGTGACCCATGGCGGCGGGGCCTACATCTGCGGCGACGAGACCGCCCTCATGGAGAGCCTGGAGGGCAAGAAGGGCCAGCCGCGCCTGAAGCCGCCCTTCCCGGCGGGGGCCGGCATCTATGGCTGCCCGACCACCATCAACAACGTCGAGTCGATTTCGGTGGTGGGAACCATCCTGCGCCGTGGCGCGGCCTGGTTCTCCGGCTTCGGCCGTCCGAACAATACCGGCACCAAGCTGATGGCCATCTCCGGCCACGTGAATAACCCCTGCGTGGTCGAGGAGACCATGTCCATCCCCCTGAAGCAGCTGCTCGAGGACCATTGCGGCGGTGTCCGCGGCGGCTGGGGCAACCTCAAGGCGGTGATCCCGGGTGGCTCGTCCGTTCGCATGATCCCGGCCCACGAGGCCGAGACGGCCCTGATGGACTTTGACTCCCTGTCCGCCCTGAAGTCGGGCCTGGGCACAGCGGCGGTCATTGTCATGGACCAGTCCACCGACATCGTCCGCGCCATCGCCCGGCTGTCCTACTTCTACAAGCACGAGAGCTGCGGCCAGTGCACGCCCTGCCGCGAAGGCACGGGCTGGATGTGGCGGGTCATGGAGCGTATGGCCACCGGCGAGGCGGACATGAAGGAGATCGATATGCTCCTCGACGTCGCCAGCCAGATTGAGGGCCACACCATCTGTGGCCTGGGCGACGCTGCCGCCTGGCCGATCCAGGGCCTCTTCCGCCACTTCCGGCCTGAGGTCGAGGCACGGATCACCAACTATCG
The DNA here is from genome assembly GCA_049314675.1 of Phenylobacterium sp. Classification (GTDB taxonomy): domain Bacteria; phylum Pseudomonadota; class Alphaproteobacteria; order Caulobacterales; family Caulobacteraceae; genus Phenylobacterium. The sequence goes on along the minus strand of JBMOEP010000001.1, from coordinate 6,343 downwards.
TGCGGGCAAGCCGCACGTGCAGGGCGCCTCCCTGCAGGCCGCGGAGTGAGCTGAGCCATGCCGAAAGCCAAGGTCAACGGCGTCGAGGTCGAGTTCGAAACCGGCATGACGGTTCTGCAGGTGGCGGAGCTGGCCGGGGAGGAAATCCCTCGGTTCTGCTACCATGAGCGCCTGTCCATCGCTGGCAATTGCCGGATGTGCCTGGTGGAGGTGAAGCCCGGGCCCCCCAAGCCCCAGGCCTCCTGCGCCCTGCCGGCCGCTGACAATCAGGAGATCTTCACCAACACCCCGATGGTCAAGAAGGCCCGGGAAGGGGTGATGGAGTTCCTGCTTATCAACCACCCTCTGGACTGCCCGATCTGCGACCAGGGCGGCGAGTGCGACCTCCAGGACCAGGCCGTGGGCTATGGCCGCGACGGCAGCCGCTTTGCGTTGAACAAGCGGGCCGTTGAGGAAAAGGCCATGGGCCCCCTGATCAACACGGTCATGACCCGGTGTATCCAGTGCACGCGCTGCGTGCGCTTCATCACCGAGGTCGCCGGCGTGGCCGAGATCGGCCTCATCTCGCGCGGCGAAGATGTTGAAATCACGACTTATCTCGGCAATGCCGTGACCTCGGAGCTGTCCGGCAACGTCATCGACCTCTGCCCGGTCGGTGCCCTGACCTCCAAGCCCTACGCCTTCAACGCCCGTCCCTGGGAGCTGAAGAAGACCGAGACCGTCGACGTCATGGACGCCATGGGCGCCGCCATCCGCGTCGACAGCCGGGGCCCCGCGGTGCTGCGCGTGCTCCCCCGGATCAATGAGGACGTCAACGAGGAGTGGATCTCGGAAAAGACCCGCTTTGCCGTGGACGGCCTGTCCCGGCAGCGGCTCGACAGCCCCTTCCTCCGCGAGAACGGGCGGCTGCGCCCCGCGACCTGGGCCGAGGCCCTGTCCCTCGCCGCTGCCCGCCTGTCCTTTGCCAGGCCCGAACGCATTGGCGCCATCGCCGGCGACCTGCAGGACGCGGAGTCCCTTAAGGCGACACTCGACCTGTTCCGCGCCCTGGGCTCGGCGAATACCGACTGCCGCCAGGATGGCATGGCCCTCGGTGCCGGCCCTCGGGAGTCCTGGCTCTTCAATGCCGGGATCTCCGGGCTGGAGGACATCGACGTCCTCCTTCTCGTGGGAACCAACCCCCGGCTCGAGGCGCCAGTGCTGAACGCCCGCCTGCGCCGCCGCTGGCTCTCTGGCGACCTCCAGGTGGGCCTGGTCGGCTCTGCCGCGGACCTGACCTACGACTTCGACCATCTGGGCGAGACCGCTTCGGCCCTTACCGCCCTGGCCAAGGCCCGCTCAGGCTTCGCCAAGGTGCTGAAGGGGGCGAAGGCTCCGGCCCTCGTCATTGGCACGGGTGCCCTGTCCGGCCCGCACGGTGCCGCCGTGGCCCACGCCGCCGCCCAGGTCGCCAAGGCCTTTGGTATGAGCTGGAACGTGCTCCACACCGCCGCCTCCCGGGTTGGCGGCCTGGACATGGGCTTCCTTCCTGGCGAGGGCGGTCTCGACGCCCGGGCCATGACGGCCAAGGGTGCCCTGGACGTCCTCTTCCTGCTGGGCGCAGACGAGATCGACCTTTCGGCTTCCGACGCCTTCCGCATCTATCTCGGCTCGCACGGCGATGCCGGGGCCCACGCGGCGGACCTGATCCTGCCCGCTGCGGCCTACACCGAGAAGGACGGCCTCTACGTCAACCTCGAGGGGCGGGTGCAGATGGGCCAAAGGGCGGTCTTCCCCAAGGGCGAGGCCCGGGAGGACTGGACCATCCTGCGCGCCCTGTCCGAACACCTGGGCAAGACCCTGCCATATGACAGCCTCGACCAGCTGAGGGCCCGGCTCTTCGCCGACCACCCGAGCTTTGGCCAGATTGACTGGGCACCCAAGGGCCAGGCCGACCTGTCGGCCATCGGCGTGGCTGGAGACGTCGGCGATGCGCCGCTGTCCAGCGGGGTGAAGGCCTTCCATCTCACGAACCCGGTCGCGCGCGCCAGCGTGACCATGGCCGAGTGCGCCGCCCTGGCGGCGGGCCCGGCGAAACTGGCGGCGGAGTAGGGCATGGACGCGGCGCAATCCTTCTGGGCCACGCCGGGCGGCTGGACCCTGATCACCGTCCTGCAGATCCTGGCCGTCCTCGGCTGGCTGCTCATCTCGCTGGCCTTCTTCATGTACGGCGACCGCAAGATCTGGGCCGGCGTCCAGATGCGCAAGGGCCCAAATGTCGTCGGCCCCTTCGGCCTGCTCCAGTCCTTTGCCGACCTCCTCAAGTTCATCCTGAAGGAGATCGTCATCCCCGACGGGGCGGACAAGACGGTCTTCCTCCTGGCCCCGATCCTGACCTTCGCCCTGGCCCTGGTGGGCTGGGCGGTCATTCCCCTGGCCCCTGGCTGGGTCGTCTCGGACATCAATGTCGGCGTTCTCTACCTCTTCGCCATCTCCTCCCTGGGGGTCTACGGCATCATCATGGGCGGATGGGCCTCGAACTCGAAGTATCCCTTCCTGGGCAGCCTGCGCTCGGCGGCGCAGATGGTCTCCTACGAGGTCTCCATCGGCTTCGTGATCATCACGGTCATCCTCCTGGCCGGGACGATGAACCTGACCCAGATCGTCGAGTTGCAGAAGGGCGGCTTCTGGAACTGGAACGTCTTCGGCGGCGGACTGCACAACCTGCCCATCGCCCTCGTCATGATCCCCATGTCGGTGATCTTCTTCATCTCGGCCCTGGCCGAGACCAACCGCCCGCCCTTCGACCTGCCCGAAGCGGAGTCCGAGCTCGTGGCCGGCTACCAGGTGGAGTACTCCTCCTCTCCCTTCCTGCTCTTCATGATCGGCGAACTGGCGAACATCGTCCTGATGTGCGCCATGATCTCGATCCTGTTCTTCGGGGGATGGCAGGCGCCCGTCGACCTGGCCTTCGTTCGCGAGTGGTCGCCCACGGCGCAGAGCTTCTACGGCTTCATGTGGCTGTTCATAAAGATCCTCTTCTTCTTCTTCCTGTTCGCCATGGTGAAGGCCATCGTGCCCCGCTACCGCTATGACCAGCTCATGCGGCTGGGCTGGAAGGTCTTCCTGCCCATCTCCCTGGTCGCGGTGATCCTCGTCGCCGCCTGGCGTGTCTTTGGACAGGGTGCCGCATGAGGCTGGCCCTGGTGATCTGCCTGTCGGCTACAGGGCTCCTGGTGGCCGCCTGTGCTTCGACCCCCGACGGCGATGTGGCGACCTACGACACCCTGCGCCTGGCGCGGGAGCAGTGCCGTAGCCAGGGCAAGGATCTGGGGCTCCGGGCAGATGGCAATGATCGCCGTCTGTCGGGCTACGAGTGCAAGGGAAAGTAGGACAGCATGTTCAATCGCATTTCCCAGGTGGTCCGGGGCGCGGCCCTCGCTGATTTCGTCGGCGCCTTCGGCATGGCCCTGGTCTATATGGCCCGCCCCAAGGCCACGGTGATCTATCCGTATGAGCGGGGCCCGCAGTCCCCCCGGTTCCGTGGCGAGCACGCCCTGCGGCGCTATCCCAGCGGGGAGGAGCGCTGCATCGCCTGCAAGCTCTGCGAGGCCATCTGCCCGGCCCAGGCCATTACCATCGAGGCCGAGCCCCGCGAGGACGGCAGCCGCCGGACGACCCGCTACGACATCGATATGGTCAAGTGCATCTACTGCGGCCTGTGCCAGGAGGCCTGCCCGGTGGACGCCATCGTCGAGGGTCCGAACATCGAATTCGCAGTCGAGACCCGCGAGGAACTCTACTACGACAAGGAACGCCTGCTCGATAACGGAGACCGTTGGGAGCGGGAGATCGCCAAGAACCTAGAGCTGGACGCGCCCTACCGGTAGACCCGGCTGGCGATTCCGAACGTGCTGAAAACCCTGTCGTCTCCCCCCGGAGTTCGGCGGTTCAAGAAGAGGGACTGAACCCGGTGGCCTTGCAGGCAATCGCATTCTATCTGCTGTCGGCGGTGACGATCGCGGCGGGGCTCGGCGTGGTTTCGGCCCGCAACCCCGTGCACTCGGTCCTCCTGCTCATCCTGGCCTTCTTCTCGGCAGCGGGGCTCTTCGTCCTCCTGGGGGCAGAGTTCCTGGCCATGCTGCTGGTCGTGGTCTACGTCGGCGCCGTGGCGGTGCTCTTCCTTTTCGTCGTCATGATGCTGGATGTGGACTTCACCTCCCTGCGGCAGGGCTTTGCCCGCTACATGCCCCTTGGGGCGGCCGTCGCCGGGGTCCTCGCCTTCGAGATGGTCGCCGTCTCGGCGGTCATCGCCAACCGAGGGCAGGCGGCGGGCTCGACGGGCCCCATGGCGCCCGCGGCAGGCGTCACCAACACCGAGACCATCGGCCGGGTCCTCTACACGGACTACGTCTACTTCTTCCAGGCGGCGGGGCTGGTCCTGCTGGTAGCCATGATCGGGGCCATCGTCCTGACCCTGCGCCACAAGCCGGGGGTCAAGCGCCAGGTCATTGCCGACCAGGTCGCCCGAACGCCCGCCACGGGCATGCGTATCGTCTCGGTCAAGCCCGGGGAAGGAATCCAGGAATGATCATCGGTCTGGCGCACTACCTGGCGGTCGCCGCCATCCTGTTCACCATCGGCGTGTTCGGGATTTTCGTGAACCGCAAGAACATCATCGTGATCCTGATGTCCGTCGAGCTCATCCTGCTGGCGGTGAACATCAACTTCGTCGCTTTTTCAAGCTACCTGCACAATGTGATCGGGCAGGTCTACGCCATGTTCATCCTCACCGTCGCTGCGGCCGAGGCCGCCGTCGGACTGGCGATCCTGGTGACCTTCTTCCGTAACCGCGGGGACATCGCCGTGGACGACGCCTCCGTGATGAAGGGCTGATTTCCAGAGATGACTGCGCAAGCCCTTCTTCTCCTCATCGTCTTCGGCCCGCTGGCCGGAGCGATCATCGCCGGCCTGTTCGGCACCCGTCTTGGCAACCTGGCCTCCCAGGCGGTGACCACTGGCCTGCTGGTGCTTTCCGCGGTCCTGTCCTGGGTGGTCTTCGCCCAGTGGACCTGGGGGGGCCTGGAGCCCTTTACCCTGACCCTCGCCCCCTTCATCCATGTGGGCGAGTTCATCTCCAACTGGTCGATCCGCCTCGACGGCCTGTCGGCCGTCATGCTGGTGGTGGTCACCACGGTCTCGGCCCTCGTCCACGTCTACAGCTGGGGCTACATGGCCGAGGATCCGGCCCGGCCGAGGTTCTTCGCCTACCTGTCCCTCTTCACCTTCGCCATGCTGGCCCTGGTGACCGCCGCCGACTTCATGCAGCTGTTCTTCGGCTGGGAAGGGGTCGGCCTGGCCTCCTACCTGCTGATCGGCTTCTGGCATCACAAGGACAGCGCCAACGCCGCTGCCATCAAGGCCTTCGTGGTCAACCGGGTGGGCGACTTTGGCTTCGCCCTCGGGATCATGACTGTCTTCTGGATGTTCGGCTCCATCCAGTTCGCCGAGGTCTTTTCGAACATCGACGAGATCGCCGGTTCGAAGTGGCGGTTCATCGGCTACGACTGGTCGGCCGTCGACCTGGCCTGCGGGCTCCTCTTCATCGGTGCCATGGGCAAGTCGGCCCAGTTCTTCCTGCACACCTGGCTGCCAGATGCCATGGAGGGCCCGACGCCCGTCTCGGCCCTGATCCACGCCGCCACCATGGTCACTGCCGGCGTTTACATGGTCTGCCTGCTGTCGCCCCTTTTCGAGGTCGCCCCGGTCGCCCGGGACATCGTCACCGTCATTGGCGCGGTCACGGCCCTGTTCGCCGCCACGGTCGGCCTGGCCCAGAACGACATCAAGCGGGTGATTGCCTATTCGACCTGTTCGCAGCTCGGCTACATGTTCTTCGCCGCCGGTGTGGGCGCCTACCAGGCGGCCATGTTCCACCTCTTTACCCACGCCTTCTTCAAGGCCCTCCTGTTCCTGGGTGCCGGCTCAGTCATCCACGGCATGCATCACGAGCAGGACATGCGGCGCATGGGTGGCCTCTGGCGCTATCTGCCGGTGACCTATGCGGTCATGACCATAGGCACCCTGGCCATCACCGGATTCGGCATTCCCGGCCTGCACCTTGGCCTCTCCGGCTTCTATTCGAAGGACACCATCATCGAGGCGGCCTGGGCTGCCGCCGATACCCACGGCGGCGTGGCCGTCTTCGCCTTCCTCGTCAGCCTCATGGCGGCGGGCCTGACCGCCTTCTATTCCTGGCGCCTGGCCTTCATGACCTTCCACGGGACCCCCAAGTGGGCCGGGGAGGGCGCGCATGGCCATGCTGGGACCGACGCCCATGCCCATGACGAGCATGCCCCCGATA